>CAZEXI010000161.1:0-1557 GCA_964516805.1 uncultured Thermoplasmata archaeon | reverse complement strand
CCTAATTAGATAAAATAAATTGAACATGTATTAGATTAAAAACTTCTTTCTTTTGTCAGACAAAGTCACTGCTCATCCACTTCACTTTGTATGGCCTTTAAACGTTTTTTCCAGTAAGGATGTGGATCGACGATCCTTAAAAGCGAGTGTGGAATCTTAAGGCTGAAAAATAATGTTTTGATTTGCTTTGGTATACTAGGTGGTGTGTAATCTCTAGGCTTCAATATCCTATAGGCAGCCTTCGATGGTTTTTTAACATCAAAATGTTCTCTTAAGACTTTGGCCGCGTATAGATCACAATTGATCTCATTTTTCTTGTTCCAAGGCTGTAACAATTTCAGACTTAATACAACAGAAAGTTTCAAAGTGATGAATAATAGGAAAATAACTCCTATGGAAAGGAATCCAGCAAAACAACACGAATTGAAAGCTATTTCGACCAATAATTCAGGTAAGTGCATGAATATGCCCATCAATGAGAAGAAAAGAAATATACTAAAAGTCGAACTTAAAAATATTGAATAATTTTGAAATTTGTGTTCGGTTAGATGAGCTTCTTCGTGTAATAAAATAAATCTGATGGTATTCTCATGATCTTCTTTTAGATCCCATTTTTCTCTTAAATAGCGATCGTATAATATTGAATTATTTTTAGTGAGCTGTAATCTCAATGATGGTTTAAAACCTTCAACTGCTTCTATATTTCTGTTTTCCTGAATCAGACCTTTTTCTTTCAGAGAATCGGCTATCTTTTCGATCTCTAGATCTTTATCTGAATAGAGGTTTTTCGTATCCATCTAGATACTTATAATAAATGTTTAAAATATAATTTTGGATGAGTATCTAAATCATCTCAATGGAGAAGGTTAAGGAATAGGATAAGTCTGTTATTCATTTACCTCGATCAATAGATTTACACTTCTATAATTTTGATCGCTTCTCTTAAGCCAAATAGATAAACTGTAACTACCTGAAATTTTTACTGTAAAATCCACTTTCCTTTCCCAGGTTTCATTGTTTTTTACTATTTCATTTGAGGAGAAGTAAGTATTATTTTCTTTAAAGGTGAGGTTGTAATCAGATATATTTCCTTTATAATCTATTTCATCAATATCTTCAGACATCAATCCTATGCATAGTTCGTAATTAAGTACAGCTCTCTCTTCGTTTTTTATCCCGACTGTTATAGTGGCAGTTTCATCAACAGTTAGATTGGTTGGATAATCGTATTCATGTCCATCTTCGTTAAGGATGTATATTGCTGAATCTCCTGAACTTCCTACACTTTCATAATCAGGTAATGTGAACGACTCATGTTTATCTTCAGTTTCATAGATCAATTGATCGCCTGTTTTAGAAACAGGTATTTCGAATATAAGCCAAATGAGGTTGGAATCGGTAGATGATGTATTAGTGATCGTTTTCAATTGTGGGTCTTCATATACTGTTCCATCGTTATCCTTCAGTTTAAAATCAGATGTGGAGATCATAGATTCCTTTTTATCTAGATTTGTTGTATCGATCTTGATCCACAAGAACTCGTGGTCTATCTTTGCA
>CAZEXI010000160.1:0-1650 GCA_964516805.1 uncultured Thermoplasmata archaeon | reverse complement strand
AGATTTAAAATACAAATTTGATTAAGCAGAAAAGGAAAGATTTAAATGTATTGTCTACACAATAATTGTATACACAATAATGGGATATCCATGAAGTTTGTAGATCGTAATAATGAGCTGAAGACTCTGAGAGAACTTTATGAGTCAGAGGGTTTTGAATTCATATCTTTGATAGGGAGAAGAAGAGTAGGTAAAACTGAACTGATTAAAGAATTCTTGAAAGAGAGTGATGGTATATATCTTTATGTATCATTGAGTGACGATAAGCAGCTCAGACTTCATATAGCTGAGCGGTTGAATCAGGAATTAGGATTAAGTCTCATCGGTGAACCAACCTGGAGGGATATTATTGAGGGAATTTTCAAAATTAGTGAGGATAAAAAATTATTCGTAGCTTTTGACGAATTTCAAAGAATCTTGAAGATTAACGAATCAATGCCATCACTTTTACAGCAGTATATCGACGAAAATAAAAATAATTCTCAAATGTTGCTCTGTGTTGCTGGATCATCGATAGGGATGGTAGAAAAACTTTTCCAGTCCGATGCATCACTTTATGGAAGAAGAACCCGAAACCTTAGATTAAAGTCATTCACTTACGAAGGGGTGCGAAAGTGGTTCAAAAATCAAGATTTTTCTGATTTAGGAGAAGAAGGTATGTTAAGAAGGTATGGTGTTTTCGGTGGAACTCCAAAATATCTTCAATTCATTAATGGTAAAACGATAATTGAGAATATAAACAAAGAAATTCTATCACCTAATTCACTGCTTTATGATGAGCCGTGGGTACTTCTTTCAACGGAATTGAAATCACCAGGTAAATATTTCGATATAATGAAATTTATATCAATGGGTAAAGAGAAACCAAAGGAAATTTCAGATCAGTTAGATCTAGAAAGAACTTCTCTTGGTTATTATCTTAAGAAACTTTACAAGGATTTAGACATGATTAAGAGACTTGCTCCAGTCACAGAAAAGGTTACAAAAAGTAAGAAAAAAAGATACAGAATCAAAGATAACTTCTTCAAATTTTGGTTTTATTATATTTATCCAAATAAGGATCAGTTAGAGATGGGTAATAGAGAAGGGGTTAAAGAAAAGATAGATAAAGATTTTGATCATTATATGGGAGGTACATTTGAAGAGGTAGTACGCTGGATAATAAGAAAGAATAACGGAAAAGAATTGCTTGATTGGGACCTGAATAGGTATGAAAAAATAGGATCCTGGTGGGATAGACAGGGAAATGAGATCGATATATGCGGAATTTCAAAATCAAAAAAACAAACTCTTTTAGGTGAAGTAAAATGGAGTCTGTCTGATAAAAGAAATGTTAAAGGCTTACTGCGGAAGATGAGAAATTCAAAGTTGAAATATAAAAACCAGTATTTAATTGTCTCTAGAGAATTCACACCTGAGGCTAGAGAGCTCCTACAGGAAGAAGATGTTATCCATTTTTCAGTTGATGATTTTCATAAGATCTTTTAAGAATTTCATACTAAATAGCACTCAAGGATTTGATTATTAAAGGCGGTCTTAAATCTTATTTAAAAAGGTCTATGTATTCAAATTCATTAACATCAAATAGACCTTTATCACTGATCTTTATCTCTGGTATAACTAATAATGATAGAAAAGACAGTGTCATAA
>CAZEXI010000159.1:0-1655 GCA_964516805.1 uncultured Thermoplasmata archaeon | reverse complement strand
CTGTTGATGAATATCTGTGCTGGTTGGATATCAACATCTATTGATGTTTCATTTGTATATACATGATCACCTTTTACAGAACGTACTCCTATCGTGATGGTTTGGCTGCCAGTCACATTCACTTCCCAATCATAAGATAAATTGTAAATGTCCATTGATTTTAGGTCGATCTTTTGAGTTTGGATATTACCTTCATTCATAGATATACTCAAAGTTGAGTTTTCAACACTGGTCCCTCCGGAATTATGTATCTGAGTTTTGATCGTAAGTAAGTCCATCTCGTTTATTGTCTTCTCTTCGTAACTAGTACCGTCTAACAATAATCGGGTATAACTGAACTCAAAGTTTGGAGGTGATTTTATGAGTACTGGTGAAGTAGCAAAGTTGTTTGATGGATCAAAATCATCTAATGGGGCCACATCAGGGTTGATCTCAACTTTAATTGTTCTGCTTTCATCGATTAACGATTTGTCAAACATCTCTGCAGTCCAAGCAAAACTTATATTTTGATGCTCACCCGGAGATAATTCATTTACAGTTTCCTCTCCTATTTTCTCGTAATTAAGACCTTGTGTAGTGACCCAATATCCAACAATTATGTTATTTGCAGTTCCTAAACCATCATTTTCTATAGTTGCATTTATCCATAACTCATTATCAGCTGTGATTTCATCTTGACTAAATGATATACTTCCACCACTAACAAGAAGGTCTGGTAGCTTAACATTTTCAAACGTAATATCTATCGTTTGCTTAGAACTACCTGAAGAGAATGGTTCAAAATACTGGAATTTAGGGCCATAACTATAGAGGTCAGAATCTTCTTCGCTGTAGTTCCCAGATATGTAATAATATCCTATATTTTGAGGTGGCTCTCCAGAGGAAGTAATATTATCAGTAAGTACGGGGATCTCAACGATCCCATCATCGTTGGTATAACCATCCTTAGAATAGGATCGGTATATTGATGAAACAGTGATCTCTGCATCTGAGAGAGGATGAGATGCATTACTCATCACATCAAATCTGATCCACCTGTAGTATTCTAACCAGCCTTCTCCGTTTACTACAATATTATTGTTAGGGATAGATACTCCTATGAGCTGTCCAGTAGTATCTACAAAATCATCTAATGGGGAAGCAAATGTTGTGTTTTTAATATATACCCGATCTGGATTTATGTTAACATTATCGTAGGTTAATTCACTGTTTTCTATATGTAGCTCTCCTCCTGTGATATCTACTTCTCCAGAGACTGTACTACCTTTGATTCTAACTATAGGTGAATTTTCTCCTTTGATATTTAAACCAACACTATCTCGAATATTACTATCACTTTCAACTGATAATTCAGCATCATCGATTAGATTGATATTAAATATTTTATCAGAATATACTTCAGCATTGTTTATTATTAGATTACCATTATCTCGGACTATCATCCCATATTTATGATCTCTATCCATTTTCAATCCAAACGTTGTTGTTCTACTTGCACCACCGATAGTAAGTGTTGCATTATCTTCTACAACAACGAACCCAGACAATTCGTACACATCGGTATAAGACCTTGTTTCTGTACCGTTCAAGATCATGTCGTATCTATAGTCCTCACTAAATACTGGTATTTTCCAAGATATTTCATCATCTCCTTG
>CAZEXI010000158.1:0-1673 GCA_964516805.1 uncultured Thermoplasmata archaeon | reverse complement strand
GATGAAGGATACAATAAAAGAGATCGAAGATATCGATTGGGAATCTGTGGTTCAAAGGGCATTAAAGTATTTACCTAAAAATACAGAGCTTGAGCCAAATTTCGTAGTAACAGTCGATGGATTCAACGGCGGTATGTTCAAAAATGGGACTGTGTTTCTGTCCATTGTTTATTTTAACAAATCCCAATTTCGAGATGATATCTTCGTACATGAATTTCACCACATGGGGGCTGAATACTGGTTCGAGAAGAATCCAAAAATTCAACGATATGAGAAAGAACGTGATAATCATTTCCTGACAAGCATGATGAAATATCTAGTGAGTGAAGGATTGGCTAATGCTTTCTGTTCTCCAGAAGCTATCAAGAAAACTAATGAAGTTGATGAAGAATCTGAAGAGTTAAATCAAATGATCGAAAACTATGAAGGAAAACAAGAAAAATTGTTCATTCAACTGGAAGATCTGATAGAAAAAATAATCACCGAACCTGATGAAGATTTGACTGGATTATACAACGACTTCACTGTTGATAAAGAAGGAAAAGGACTACCACCAGGACATTTCCTGTCAGGAAGGATGGTCATGGTGATGAATGGATCTCAAACTGTTACAGAAGAGGAAATAATCGAACTTATAAAGGATCCTTTTGAATTCTTTAAACTCTATAACAAAGCTGCTGAAGAATCAGATAAAAGAAAATTTTCTCCTGAAATTGTAGGTGAACTAGAGAGAATAGTTGAGAGATAAGTCTATCGGTACATTATTATTTTATATACCAGATCACAATTCTTTTTTGATGATAGCTATATACTGTGGACTGTCTTCATCTAGATACTCATCAACATACCAATCTGTTTTTTCTAAAATATCTTCCATCTCTTCTTTCGAAACCATCAGGTAATTGTACCAAGGTGAACAGTATCCCTTGTATCTGTTTCTAATCCTCAATTCTCCAGGTAATTTTCCTTCTTCTACATTGTTTTCTTGATATCGCTTATTAAACTCGTTGTCAGTCTCATACACATCTCTGCTTTCAGCTATAATCCTCGCATTATCTGAAGTTGCTCGATAAAACCTTTCTAAATAATCTTCAGCTTTTTCTGGACTTTCCAACAATCCAAAATTATTTCCAAGCATCAAGATCGTATCGAATGGTCCGATATCTTCATCTATCTCAGATATATTCATATTTCTTACGTTATCTAATCCTCTTTCTTTACATATCTCCAATACTATCTGAGATATATCGATGCCAAGTACTTCATATCCTTCTTCTTTCAGATAAAGAGAATGTTTACCAGGTCCACATCCGATATCTAAAACATACCCTTCGACATGATCCATAGCATCTTGTTGGATCTCTGGCCACTCTTCAAAATCTGCAAGATAATCTCCTACAGGTTTTGTTGCATCTATGTATCCATCATCCCTTTCGATTATTTCTAAGACTTCTTTGCCCTGCAAATAATCTTTCAAAGCCTGACCAAAAGCATCTTCTTTGTAACTCATAACTATTCTACACCTGTAATATTTATACAAAATATTGATCGTCTAAATATGTTACGTTGAAAGTTTATAATCAATCAACCTTGACAGATGTCATTGGTGTGGTGCAGAGATTTAGTATACAATCACAACTGCTTCTATGGAAATCCAATAAAATACGTAAATA
>CAZEXI010000157.1:0-1690 GCA_964516805.1 uncultured Thermoplasmata archaeon | reverse complement strand
TTACTACGCAGGATCCGGCAGGTATGACCGAAGGTCCGAACATGTATGCGTATGTAGGAAACAATCCGATCAACAAAAGAGATCCGACAGGTCTGAATCCTGGTGATGCCATAATCGATGGTGGTGGAGGTGGCTCAGCAGCATGTCCTGATGCTCCGTATATAACTTATGATGATTGTATTGATGAGTGGATAGGAACATATACTTCAAATGCTCAGGAAAAGGCTGAAGGGAAATGTGATTGTAAATGTTACGGTGATTGCGGTGATGATGGTGGTGGATCTGGTGGAGCACCTAGTTGGGCAAAAGAAGTCGGTGGTTGCATGGCTGCAGAGATGGGTTTGAATGCTTATAGTCATTTTCCTTTTTATGCCATATGTTATGATGCTCTTATTTATTGTGCCCCAACAGCTGCAACTGTTGCAGCTTATGTAGCTTGTATATCTGCTCCTTGTTCTGTGGTTGCTGCAGATTTGACTTTTGCAGCAGCAAAATGTATTGGTGATTATCTAAACGATTAGAGGTGAAAGACAGTGAGTCATCTAAACAATAAAAGGAAGAGTATTAGACACACCTTGGATGGACTCGGAGGAATATTGATTATCACATCCTTCCTTTTAGATAAATTGTATTTTGATCCTATAATTGTATATTCCTTAGGTTTAATAGGAATAACGATTATAGGAAGTACAAATTTTGCATTATTTATAGGTAAAATGTATAAAGAGAACCATGATTTGATGATAGGGATAGGTTTTGGTATTTTATCAACCTTTATTTTAGGGAATTTTATTGAGTTGTATCATGCAGTAATCATGTTGTTTATATTACCACCTCTCTTCGGATTAGTTACTGTAGAGAATAGGTTAAAAAAAACGATTTTTTCTGGATCTTTTTATGTTGGAAGAGTATTATTAGGTATGATTGAAGTGGCAGTAATTTTAGGGATAATTTTTGGTTTTATAGGTAGCTTGATTTTAGGACAACTTTTTGATCCATTTTTCTCATTTGTTTTCTTCTTTATAATTACAGTTCTGATAGTCTTCAAATATTTTGAAAACAAATTGAAGAAATATATGGATGGTAGTAAAAAGAACTTAAGAGCATATGGGTTTTTAGGTGGTAGTATTGGTATGATAATTGGAGTAATTTCCTGGTTTAGTTTATTTAGTATATTTTATACACGTTATACTTTTTCTTTGAATGAAAGGAATATTTTATTACTAGTAGGAGTAATAGTTGGATTTCTTATTGGTTATTTTGGAGGATATATTTCTAAAAACAAAGGTAGTTTAACCTAATAATATATTTGATATATAAACTGAATGCAAATATATGAGTAAAAGACACATCTAAAAGAAGGTGAGGTCATGAGTGAGGTAAATAACGAATACGAGATCGGCAACAGGCTGATCAGATCGAACGATAAGAAGTTCAGCTATGATGCCTATGGAAATCAGATCCAGGCTGGAGATACAAGCTTCGATTACATGACATCTCACGTGAACGGAAATAACGTGAAACGACTGAAGAGCGTCTACAAGAATACAGATCACATAGCTTCATATTCATACACTTTAGAAGGACTCAGAACTGGCAAATATCTGAATTCAGGTCAGAGCGAGATCAGCTACCACTACAGCGGTAAGAACGTATTGTACGAAAGGTGGAGTAACGGAAGAACAGTCAG
>CAZEXI010000156.1:0-1725 GCA_964516805.1 uncultured Thermoplasmata archaeon | reverse complement strand
ATCCACCGCTTACCGGCGGCAGTAAAGCGACCTCGTCCCCATCCTCTAATCTTTTGGTTTTAGGTACAGTGTTCTTGTTCACTGCGATTATGATCTGTTTTTTAAGATCATCTAGACCAGAGTATTTTTCCTTCAAATGTTCCAACAACTGTTCAACTGTCATGTTCTTATCTACTTCTATCTCAACATTTTTCTGGCCGATGACGTCTCTTACGGATGAAAAGAATTTAACGTTCAATCGTATCTTGGATGACATCATTTTCCTTCTTATCGGATGAGATATTTATTATTTATCCTGATTAACCCAAATCTCAGAGAATTCAATCCATAATAGTTATAAACTTATTTGTTCATAGTCCCGTTAATGAGCTTCAGATTAGTAGTTTCAGACCATAAACCGGTTATATCTGATCATATAGAAGATATCTTAGAAGACTTTCTTTTAGATATAGGTTATCTTTCCGGAAGAAAAACTGGAGAAGAAGTACAAGATAGTGTTCCATTTAGATTGTGGACTGAGTGCTTGTTAGAGAGTCCAGAACAGTACATGACTATCGACGATTTCGCTACGATGTTGGACACGTCCAAACCGACTATCTACAGACATTTGAACAAGCTGAAAAATCTAGATTTGATCGAGGAGAAAGAACTGACGATAGAGGATGATGGTGAAGTGATTAAGAAGGGATACAGACTTATCCAGGGCGATCTAACGAAAGCATGGCATGTTACCGAACTGAACGTAGAATCGAATATGAAGAGATATCGAGAAACGGTTGAAAGGATAAATAAACTCTCAAAGGGAGAAAGTCTTGTTCGCAGTTATAAATGTCCAAAATGTGGTGAAGATATAAAAAAGCTGATTGAAGAGGAAAAAGGTGATTAGATATGAGAAAAAAGAATAATGATAATACTCAATTGGTCGAAGATTCTCATTACAATATCAAATCATTATCGACTCGAAACGAGCTGTTGACTACAAGTGGTTACTTCAAAGGATACATTCAACTCGGGAGAGGTCAAGCATTGAAAATGGAATTGGATGACGATAATGAAGATGAAGAAGGAAGTATCAGGATCATACCGTGCCATATGATAACAAGTATAGATATAATCGAAGAGGCTGAACCAAAAACAGAAGAAGATAAAAAAAGAAGTTCTTACCATGGGTGATATGATATGCCAGTACAGATGGATAGTGACTCTTTGGAAGCTAAGATCGTCAAGATATTGATGGAAGGAAAACCGATAACTATGAAAGAATTAGCTAAGGAATTGAACGTATCTGAAAGAAAGCTCAAAAGAGCAGTCAAAGGGCTAGCTTCTAAGAACATCATACAGATAGAAGAACTGCCCGATAAGAAGTATCTGAGATTGATAAGAGGCGATATACAGTTCCAAGGAACTAATCCTTCACAGGAAAAAGCAGTCAAACATAAGAAAGAGAAAGAAAAAGATGAAGATCGAGGTTCTAAAAAGAGTAGAAGTATGATGTATCGCTAAACACTTCTATTCAACTTTTCAGTTTTCAATTATTTATATGTTGCATTCCTATAAGTATAAGTTTAAATATTTTTAAGTTAAGACAAAGATCTTCAATTTATTTTTTATTCACATATCAATTAAGAAAATTATATAATCCCGTTATAGAAAAATATAAATATAGTTCTGTAATAAAGTAATTTGAAGGTTGAATATAACCAATCACTTATCACGATAACACCC
>CAZEXI010000155.1:0-1746 GCA_964516805.1 uncultured Thermoplasmata archaeon | reverse complement strand
TATGATTAGCAATGTCCAAACTACTTTCTATAGCCTCTTGTAAAGAATGTTTACTGGCCTGTATCTTTTCAAAAGAGCTCAAAAATTCAGTTTCATCTATTTTCGAGATTTCATTTAAATAATCTAGATTTTTAAAAATCAAATCGATCTTACTTTCGATCAGTTCATCATCGATCATGATGTAACCCTCTTCTTTCTTATCTCGTTATATTGGTCAAAATAATATTTCATATCTAGATATCTATCATATACATCTGTTTCGAACTCTACTCTTTTTCTCTCATCCTTTGTAAATAGAAGTTCTCCATTTTTCAGGACCTGGTGTAAAAATATCAAGTTTCTATCATTGAGAATCCTTACATCAACTTCTCTATCGAATCCTTTTTCCAATTTTGAAGATAATCTTTCTGGATATAGGTTATCATACACTTTCTCAGAACAGTAAATACCTATATCTATATCACTATCTTCTGTAAATCTATCAGTAGCGATAGAACCGTAAAGGTACGCAAATAGAATATTATCTTCATCTTTCAGGATAGAAGCAGTTTTTTCTTGTATCTTATCCTTACTGGATGAAGTCTCTATTTCAGACATATATCTCATACCTTTCTATGATATAAGATTGGAAATATTTAAAACCTGTATCTAGAACCCCATCCTTTCATCATAATCTTTATCTGAATCTACTTCAACTTCTCCAGTTTCCTCCGCGATCTTCTTCAATTTATCTACGGACCCATGATCCGCACGTCTTATGATTAACTTATCTCCTTCTGATTCAAATATCAATTTATCTCCATTTCGAATATGATGATTTTTTCTGAACACAGAAGGAATCTCTATCTTCCCTTTAGGCCCTACTTCCTTCTCAACTTTTATCATATTTATTGTAAATGTATGATCGAATTTTATATATTTACTTTACGTTTTAAACCCCTTTTTAGTATTGAAAAAAGACAAAAATTTTTACAACTTATAATGGACTACAATTTTCTAACAACCACTCTGCAACACCGTCTTCATCGGAAGTAGGTATGATACCTGTAGCCTTCTCTTTAAGCTTTTTATTAGCATTAGACACAGCACATAACCTTCATCCGATACCGAAAACATCGGTATGTCGTTGATATTGTCTCCAAAACTGACAACACGAGAACATCCAGCCATCTCTTTTATCCTACTGACACTCAGTGCTTTATCAGCTTCTCGGTGCTTGACCTCCAGCCAGTAGTGATCATCGGTGTTCAGATCTTTCTGGAAGTGATAAGATATATATTCTTGCTCATCGAAGAACGGTAACATCCGTTCAAGCTTCTCTTTCTTATCGATGGCTGTAAAATAGAAAGGCTCTCCATCGTACAATCGATCATTGTATTCTATCCTTCTCAACCTTCCATCTCTTTTCCTGTAACCGAGATATTTCTTGAGGCCTACATTCTCTTTCTTACCGATCCAGGAAACCTTTTCCTCCCCCTCTATGAAGGAATATACCAATGGAAAAATATCTCTCTCTAGAAACGAATCCAATATTTTTTCTCTCTCACTTTTCTCAAAACTCTTGGATTCGATAACTTCTCCACTGACTGGGTTAACTATGTATGAACCGTTATAGGTGGAAACAGGAAGTTCTATGTCTAAACATTCGACCTTATCATAAGCAGAATACCAGGACCTAGCAGTAGCTATAGTAAAATTCATTCCTTTGGAAATCAGATCATTGATCATCTGTTCACTTCTTTCACT
>CAZEXI010000154.1:0-1762 GCA_964516805.1 uncultured Thermoplasmata archaeon | reverse complement strand
GACTGAAGATGCATTGCTATGTAAATGG
This sequence comes from uncultured Thermoplasmata archaeon, assembly GCA_964516805.1. Lineage (GTDB taxonomy): Archaea > Thermoplasmatota > Thermoplasmata > Halarchaeoplasmatales > Halarchaeoplasmataceae > CAYSTL01. The sequence continues at coordinate 1,734 of CAZEXI010000154.1, read as the reverse complement.
ATCTTCGGTAAAAAGAAGATACCATACGATACTATAGAAGAAGTCAAGCAGTTTCATATGGAAATCACTTCTATACGAAGATTAGGTATATCTTTCATAGGTGGTAGATTTTCTAGTGGGGATGCAGGCAAATTCTATGCTATGTTCGGTGGTAAAAGGGATGGATTGATGATAATATCAAATTCTGAGAATTTGTATGGTGGAAAATTCTATCTGACCCCTGAAGAAGAGGATGAATTCATAAGAGAATTGAAAGTAAGGACCAATGCAGCTTTTAGTATAGATAGGATCATAAGTTAAAAAAAGATTTTAGTTTTTGTCCACTTCTATTTTAGAAGAAATTCGTATTGAATATCATTTCCTGTGGAAACCACTTTTTCAACAGTTCTTTCTTTTCTTTTTCATGATAGTCTATAGAGTAAAGTTTCTCTGTTTCTGTGAATCTGTATGCACCGTAAAGTAGAGCTGATAGAGCATCTATCGAAAGAGTGATATCTTCTTTTTCATCTGTTTCATCTGCTATCATCTTACCGTTCTCACTCTCTAAGAGATAATTGCCGTTGTTCCAATCACAGTATTCATCTTTTACTTTGATCGTTACGGAACCTTCCTGCGTCACTTTGATATCGTTCAAAGCGTTTTTTACTTCGATTATCCTGACCATCCATGGAAATGGCATGAAGTCTGCGTCTATATTTTTATTATCTTTTAACCACGAATAGAAATTAACACCATAAGGTGTGAAAATCTTGATCTTTTCTACCTGATCTATATGTTTAGAGAAGAATTTGAAAAGCATGTTTCTGGAATCCAGATCTATCCAAAACATGTTGCTGACATCTAACTCACCTGGTGTGCTCATATCCATGTAGCCCTTTTTGGTGTACTTTGCACCAGCTACTACTTTTTTGTTTCTTTTTATGAACACGAAGATCTGGTCCTTGGAATATATATGCCAGATATCTTCGCTTTTAGTGTCAAGTAGAACTGTTCCGTGATATTTTTGAATAGCAACCTTCTTCATGAGTTTGAGGAAATCTTCTTTAGATTGCTCTGAATCTTTCCTTTCTGTTTCCCATTCTCCATCTGCCTCGAAGTTTCTGTAATGTTTAAAACTTTCAATCGGAACTTCAATCTTCATGTTGTTGTTAGTTGAGACGTATTGATATTTTTCATAAAATGATTCTTTGAAGGGGAAAAGCATGCTGACTGATTGGTTATTATCTTTCATTTTTTTGAAAGATTCTTTCATCAAAGAGGAGACTAATCCTTTATTTCTGTACTCTGGATAGGTGGCTACACCTCCGATACCTCCCATCTTCTTGATATCTTTTCTGACTATCTGATCAAAGTGATGAAGAGTTAATGCTGATACCAATTTTTCACCATCAAAAACACCAAAGTTATCAGCATTCTTGAACCAGTCTAACTTCTCCTCGTCTTCTACTTCATCTTTCCATTTTGAGAAACCATAATTACTCAATTTTTTTAATTCTTTGAACTCTGATTCTTTGATATTTCTGATATCCATGGAGAACTCCTATATTCTGGTTTAATTAATAATTATCGATTTGAGTTTTAAAATAATTGAATATATGAAGATAATCGATTTTGTGATCGGAAATAAATGGTGTTCTATGTATGAAATATAATTCTAGAAAAACTCTATCAATGAACCTTCTTCATATGCATCGATGTTTTTCTTCAAATTATCTATTCTGAAAGGTTTCCCAT
>CAZEXI010000153.1:0-1783 GCA_964516805.1 uncultured Thermoplasmata archaeon | reverse complement strand
CACTTCATCTAGTGTTTCTGGCCTGTACTTCTCTGTCCAAATCTCATTCAACATAACGTTATACAATCAAGTATGGGAGTTATATGTTTTTTCTATAGTATAGATTACTTAGTTATTAGGTAAACCCACAAAAGTTAAAAATAATAGTAATTTCATATTATAAAATGATATTATGGAGGATATCAAGGAACCCGAGGAACTAGTTGAGGACTACAAAAGAGTTGAATTGAATAAGATGGCCAAGAAAGTAGGTATAGAGAACCCTGAAAAATTCCCAAGAAAGATGGATGTAGCTAAAGAGATATCTAGAGCTAAAAAGGCAAGGAAGTACGCTAAGAGGCCTACAGGTTTGTATTTTAAACGTGAATAACCTCCAAAATTTTATTAATAATTACAGGTTATTGTAATAAAATGGCATTAAATAGTAGAAATCCACACAGGGCTAGTGCTGCACAGGAAAAGAAACTGGTAAAGACTGTAAAGGATATTGCTGAAAATCCATTAAGAGTCATCCCTAAATGTGAAGGTAGCTGTATATTGTGTAAATTCAGTAGGGATGAGAAGAAAATTAAGAAGATTAAAAAATATAAGGATGATGAAAAAAAATTAAAAAAATATACCAAACGAGGAACAGATCTATCCAAAGCAGTAGCTAGTTCAATGCTTTTGGCTCTAACAGAAAAAGCATCTAAATTGCTAAGAACTAGAACACCTAGGGGTGAGATAGTTTATGCGAAAGGAGGGAAGGCAAGTAAAGAAAGACTCATTGGAGTTCAACATTTTAACGATCCGAAAATAAGATTGATTACCTATACTCCTGAATCGAAAAAAGGTTATCATTTTTATTCATTTAAGGATCACGTGATTTGTACAGGAAAGGAGGCCAATCCTCCAGCAAAATTTGTTGAGATGGCTATTAAAGAATCTCCTTATAATTTTAATGAAGAGGACGGTTTTTATACTTGCGGTCACACTGAGGAAGAAAATAATAAATCATATCTGGAGTTAGTATGGTCTAGTGCTGATACGAAGTTTTTGGTATGCAGTGATTGTGCTAGCAAAAATGAAAATCTTTTCTTAAACCTCTCGGGTAAGATGATGTCTAAAGACAATTCAAACTCGTTCTCCATCGATGGAAATTATAAGATGGAATGTAAATCCGATTGTGATAGATGTATTTTTGATAAATCGTTATCGGTTTCAGATGAATTAAAACGAAAATATTTTGGCAAGATATCTGATAAAGGATTTTTGGATGAATTTAGGAAAGAAGCTTTCGATAAATTAGAATCCAAATCCAATATATTTGCAATTGGAGAATACTGCTATGGTAAGGATAAGAAAGGATTCGTTTCTCATTTAAAATATGAGGAATGGGAAAAACCCGTTCTTAGAGTTATATTAGCGAAATTAGATGGAATGGTACTGAAAGAAGGTACAGTAAATGAATTATTGAGTAAAGTATGGTCACGTTATGGGAAATTAGCTATCAAAAGCCTAATCGATGAAGATGAGGTAGTTCAGGAATATTATGATAGGGTTGAAGATGAAGGTGAGAAACCTAGAGATGTTCTTAGAGACCTTGTCGATTATAAAAAGAAAAAAGAGAAATTGAAGGATATTCCTGATTTCGAAAAATTGCCAGCAAAGGCAGAGTTTGCTCATGAAGTAACGGTTAAATACAAGACTGAAGGACCAAAAGAAGCTGTTAGATTTATAGAGAATAAGAAGATACAGGATACTAGGATGAAATCTTTAGCGTATGGATTCTTGGTAGCTTTTG
>CAZEXI010000152.1:0-1820 GCA_964516805.1 uncultured Thermoplasmata archaeon | reverse complement strand
GCATCGGTAATCTGTATCGATCCATAGATTCTTTGATCCTCAAAAAGCCTGACCCAGCTTTTTCGACTAGATCAATCCTCTCAAGATTACTGAATAAGAATAGATTTCTAGGATAACTACCATTCATCAAGTCTTCAAGTGTGAGTGAAGAGTCCATAACTACAGGATTAAGGAAATCAACTCGATCTATATGTATATTAACAAAAATAGGTGCATTGGAAAAATAATCTCTATGTGCTATGGAATTTATAAGGGCCTCCCTTAATGCTTCTTCTGGTAGTTCAAGGTATTCATCTCTGTATTTATCACCGATCACATATTCTGTATTTAATTTACTTTTTAAATAATCTATTACCCCTTCAAAATTACTTACTAAGTCTTTCGAGAATTCTTTTTTATCAAGTATAGTACTTCCAGTTCCTTGATACAGTACGCATTGTATTGTGGCATTTCTAATATATTTTGTGATATCCTTTGTGAATAACAATGCTCCAGAATAATTCATTTTGCCTTGATCTAAAAAATTTAAATTCGTAAGAGTCTGTTTTACATCAAGGTTATTAGATATATCTGCTCTTTCTAAAAATCTATTGTATGCCTCATTTGAAAAATCATCAAAATCATAATCAATATACTTTTCATCAAAAACTATTCCTCCTTCTCTTTCGAAAAACTCCCGTATCTCATTTCTTTTTAATCGCTGAGAATTTGGCCCGATTCTCATGTACACTTTTCCTTTTGAAAAATATGGTTTATCTTGTCCTTCAGGAACATGTATTACACTCATGTCTTCTACTTGCTCTGTCTTAACAGATAAGGAAGGTTCCATATTTCTAGCGATATCTTGAATTCGGGATTTATCAGCATTGGATAGTTCATATCCAATAGGCGTAGAATCATCTTTTACCCCTAAAATTATTTTGCCGCCAGATGCATTTGCAAACGCACAAATCTCTTTTGTTATCGATTTACTAAGTGTTTCTTTAAACTCTAGATTATATCCTTCCTGTGTTTTAATCAGTTCTGATAGTTCACTCGGACCCATCATAATTCCTCAATGTAATATATATATTGTTATTTTAAAGTGATTATTTCATCCTATTGTACAAATCTATGTATCATTTTTGAAACAATTATTGTTTTATTATCGAAACAAATTTAAGGGAATATTCATGTTATAAATCATAGAAGGTGTTTAACTTGACTTTAGAATTGATCCTCGATGAACCGATAGGAAAGATCGTTGAATTTCTACTAGAAAATCCCGTCATGGATTACTCAAAAACTGATCTTTCTGAACAAACTGGAGTTTCTCGCAGTACTCTATACAGGAAATGGAATATTTTAGAAGAACTTTCAATAATCAAAGAAAGCAGGAAGTATCAGAACACCCAACTTTACAAGCTGGATGAAAAATCCCGAATCGTCAATGAACTGGGAAGACTCAAACGTGAGTTAGAGGAAGAAATAGATATCCAAGATACAGATGAAATAGAAGCAATCGCCTAATAGATTATACCAAAGACAAGGATATCAGTATGAACAAAATTTGTAAATAGTGAGTTGAAGAGATTTTTGAAAATTGCTAATTATCTATTAAAGAACATTTCATTACTCCCAAACTTCTTCCCTGCTCTCTTTAATCGTTTTTTCAATATCCTCTCTTTTCAGATCCATTTCTTCAGTCTTTTTACGTATTGGTTGTACTATTTCATTGAATTTCTTTTCTGGAACTTCCTTACACCTTTCATCAAGATCTACTTCAACAAGCTCTCCTTCTTCTTCTAAAAATCTTGAAAAATCTTTATCCTTGTCAAGAT
>CAZEXI010000151.1:0-1852 GCA_964516805.1 uncultured Thermoplasmata archaeon | reverse complement strand
GTAAAAGATTAGATGGAAGAGAATTTGATGAGTTAAGACCTATTAGTATTGAAGCTGGAATTTTGAAAAGAGCAGATGGTTCTGCTTATATCGAATGGGGCAAAAATAAGATAATGGCAGCTGTTTACGGTCCCAGAGAGATGCATCCAAGGCATGCTCAAGAGACCACCAAAGCAGTAGTTAGAGCTAGATACAATATGGCTGCCTTTTCAGTGCCTGATAGAAAAAGACCAGGACCAGATAGAAGGTCTGTAGAGATCAGCAAGTTGGTTTCAGAGGCTTTAGAGAAGGTCGTATTCACGGAGAAATATCCACGTTCAGTAATCGATGTATTTATTGAAGTTCTGGAAGCTAGTGCTGGTACAAGATGTGCTGGTTTAACAGTTGCTTCTGTTGCATTAGCAGATGCAGGAATCCCAATGGCTGACTTGGTCCCTGCTTGTGCATCTGGTAAGATAGATGGACAGGTGGTTTTGGACTTAGGAAAAGACGAGGATAACTATGGAGAAGCAGACGTACCTATAGGCTTGATACCAAAAGATGATGAATTGTGTTTGCTCCAGATGGATGGTAACTTGACTGAAGAAGAATACGAACAAGCTATGGATCTTTCGATAGAGGCATGTCACGAAATATATGAGAAACAGAGACAAGCGCTTACAGATAAGTATTCAACATCTATGGAATTAGAGGAGTTCGATGAAGTCACTGAAGAAATTGAAGAAGATGCAGAGGAGGAGGAATAACTATGAAAGAAATGTTATCAAAGATCACAACTGATTATTTATACAGGCTTGTAAAAGAGAATAAAAGAATAGATGAAAGAGATATGATGGAGTACCGAGACCTTGAGATCGAGACCGGATGGATCGGTCCAGCAGAAGGATCTGCAAAGGTTCAACTCGGTGATACACATGTTGTTGTAGGTATCAAGATGGAAACCGGGGAACCTTTCCCTGACACACCAAATCAAGGTGTTTTGACAACTGCAGCAGAACTTATTCCGATGGCTTCACCTGAATACGAATCAGGTCCACCTGGAGAAGATGCAACCGAATTAGCTAGAGTTGTAGATAGAGGAATCCGAGAAGGTGGCGTAGTAGATACTGAAGAATTATGTATCGAAAAAGGAGAAAAGGTCTGGGTAGTTTTCATTGACATTCATGTTCTAGACTTTGGCGGAAATCTATTCGATGCTGCTGGTTTAGGTGCAATGGCAGCTTTGTTAGATGCAGAAGTTCCAGTAGAAAGGTTTGAAGATGAATTAGAAGAAGACGAGAATTATCCTCTTCCGATACAGCACACTGTCATTCCAACAACATTTGTAAAGATCAAAGATAGTATACTTTTAGATTCAAGATTGGAGGAAGAAAAGATCGCAGATGCACGTTTAACTGTCAGTACCAATGAAGAAGGAAATATTGTCGCTATGCAGAAAGGATTACGAGGAGTATTTGATTACGAAGCTACAAAAGACTGCATAAAGAAATCCAAGGAAATAGGACAAGAGATGAGAGAAAACCTACTAGATATTACAGGTAGGGAAAATCTTTAAATAAAGTGATAATAACCTTCTGAATAAAAAGGGGCTTTTAATATGGCAAAGAAAAAGAAAGTTGGCAGTAGTGGCCGTTTAGGACCCAGATACGGCGTCAAAGCAAGAAACGCAATCAGAGATATCGAAGAAGCTAAAGAAGACACTTATGAGTGTCCCAGATGTCATCATGATAAAGTTGAAAGACAGAGCTCAGGGATTTGGAACTGCCGTAAATGCGGATTGACCTTTGCAGGTGGAGCATTCAGGCCTCAAACCGGTAGAAGAATACATAGAATCCGTGAAGAGGAGGAATGA
>CAZEXI010000150.1:0-1863 GCA_964516805.1 uncultured Thermoplasmata archaeon | reverse complement strand
CTGGTTTTATCGTGATATGATCTGATAGTGGTTCTCAGGTCAGATGCTTTGTACGTTCCTCCATTCCCATAACCGGTCAATACACCTATCTTACTGCTTGAAAAATGCATTACACCTGAAACAGTATTCGCTCCAGCTTCTTGAGAAGCTCGGATCATCTTTTCTACAAGTTTTGGGGATTTTTCAGGAAAATCTTCTATACTTTCATCGTACATGTTAGGGATATTGGGATAATCGGAGTACGATCCTTCGTCCATACCCCAGTAGAGTTTACTCTTTGGTAGATCTTTCAGAAGTCTGACCTGTTTTGGTATTCTCCTTTTGATCTTTTCTTCGTCTGGATCCTGTATGGTCAGAGTGTTTATCCTTTTTCCTAAGGAAAATCTGTGACCTTTGGACATGAAGATATCTATAGTGTAGGTGCCCCATTCTTTGTTCACATCAATAGAAGACTTGGAGAACCTTATCTGGTGTTTATTTTCTTCCTTGAGCTTGACCGTTACTTCATCAGCACCTGTTTTTAACGTTTCATCGACAGCAATCTTCAATAATTCTTCATCAAATCTTTCTCCTACCATCATATCACCCCAACCTCATATCTCTCAGACGGAGATACGGTCCACCGGTAGATACTTGTACTGGCTGCATTGGATCGCTCTTACCACAGAAACTCATACGTGATTCGTAATCATCCGAGACCGCATCTATACTTTTAAGAAGCTTAGGTGTTGTCAGTTCTAAGGTTGGTCGTTTGACCATGGTATCCCTAACAACTCCATCTTCAATCAGATAGGCTTCTAGGCCCACGTATTTGCTGTGAAATCTTCTGTCGTCTATATTCCACTCGGTGAAACTTTTCATCAAAATTCCCCGGTCTATGTCTTCTATCAACCCTTCTTGACTGTGATCCCCTGGTTCGAAAAAAGTGTTCGACATCCTTGGAATCGGTTCTCTGCTGTACGATGCTGATCTCGCAGCACCATTGGAATGGCTGTTGAATGCAGAGGCGTATTCCCTGCTCAACAATAGTTCGTTTATATTTCCATCTTTGATCAGATATCTTGGTCTAGCTTTAACGCATTCATCATCGTAAACATAGTATCCTGGACTGCCTTCTATAGTAGGATCATCTATCACAGAGACCACATCGGAACCTATCTTCTTTTCCTTGTTTATGTTTCCGTCTTCATCTAAGTAATCCTCGTAAAAAGATTCACCAGCCTGTGCTGCTTCACGACCTAAGATCCTATCGCTCTCACTTGGATGACCAACGTTCTCATGGGCCATTATACCGGATACTTCGGGACCTACCACCACATCTATAGGTCCATCGAATTTGATGTTTCTTGCATCTTGAGTTGACTTTACCAACTTTTTACCCTCTTCAACAAAGAAGTCCTGGATATTTTCCTCTTCTAACCACTCCCAACCAGAACTGCCCCCCTTACCGAGCATCCTTTGTTCTCTCTCATCCTTCGTTTTGGCGTTCATTACAGTGAATATCGAGATGAACGATTCGTCGGAGTCTACTTTAGAGCTTTCTGAGGTGACTATGTATTTGTTTTTATCATGCATATGTAAGAATATTATCCTGTTCTTGATCTTACTCCTGAATGGGATCTTTCCTGAACCAGCCTTTTTGATATTTTTATCTAATTTCTTTACAAAATCCTGCTTTTCTTCACGGGATATATCTTTGAATGGAGTCTTGACAGGTACTTCCCAGCTATCCTGAATTATTTCTTCTTCTGAGAATTTGATAGGTTTACCCATATCACTTGATCTAGCCATCTTCGAGATAGAGTCGATCCTTTTTTCGATAGAATCTTTATCTAACCTATCTACAGAACCAAAACCTAATCC
>CAZEXI010000149.1:0-1882 GCA_964516805.1 uncultured Thermoplasmata archaeon | reverse complement strand
ATAAAGCTCTGAACTCGGGATAATAAATAGACTTTTAAACTTTTCGATGGTTTTGTACCTAAAAAACAACATCCAAAGTTTCGGTTTTTCATAGACCGAAATTGTTTTTACTCGCCGAACCTTCTATGTCTGTTCTGATAAGACCTGATAGCCCTTAAAAAGTCAATTTTCCTAAAACCAGGCCAAAATACATCAGTAAAATAAAGTTCAGAGTAAGCAAGTTGCCATATCAAAAAGTTGGATATCCTTTCTTCCCCGCTCGTTCTTAATATTAAATCTGGGTCTGGAAAATCGGAGGTATATAACTTTCTAGAGAACAATTTTTCATCTATATCTTCCACCTGGATCTTGCCTTCTTTCACATCTTCAGCTATCTTTTGGATGGCCTGGATTATCTCCTCCCTACCTCCATAGGCAACAGCGATATTAAAATAATAATTATCATAATCTTTAGTTTTATCTTCAGCATATCTTATGGCTTCCTTTACATCTTCTGGCAACTTTTCAACTGCACCGATAGCCTGAATTTTGATCTCATTTTCATGGACCCTTTCGTCGTCAGCTGCCTTTTTGAAGTTCTCTTTGAATAAACTCATCAGATGTTCTACTTCTTCGGAATCCCTACTTATGTTTTCAGTAGAAAATGCATAGACAGTAAGAATCTTAATCCCTATCTCAGTGCACCAGTTCAGCATCTCTTCTAGTTTATCCCTTCCCATCACATGTCCGTCTCTTTCCTCTAAACCTAACTGTTGAGCAAATCGTCTATTTCCATCCATGATCACAGCTATATGTGTGGGGATTTTGTTATTTTTTATTTCTTTCAGAAGCTTTTTTTCGTATGCTTTGTATGCAGTATCCGAGATGGTTTTGGAGATCTCGCTGATCTATCATCACCTATATACTGTTTGATAATAAAACACTATAAAAAGATATTGCATACCATTCGTGCAAAATTGGTAAATTTATAGTTTTACCACAACCATTTTATATGAGCTCCGGTTGGGGTGAATTGTGATAACATGAAAAATAGGCCCATATATAAAAAAATCTCGGCCCGATTCATGTTATGTTTTCGAACGATGATATTTGATGGGAGAGGCGGGTTTTAATGGAAAGACGCCAGCTAAGGGATATTCTCCCGATCATAGAAAACTATAAAGACGAATCTGGAAGTCTAATACCTATTTTACACGAGGTCCAGAAAAAGATCGGTTATATACCAAAGGATGTTCAGGAATTCATCGCTGAAGAACTGAAGATGCCATTTAGTCAGGTGTTTTCTGTAGTTACATTCTACTCTTTTTTTACTATGGAACCAAAAGGTGACCATACTATATCAGTCTGTACTGGAACAGCATGCTACGTTAAAGGTGCCGACGATCTTCTAGAGGAGTTGAAAGATGAATTGGAAGTCGAGGAAGGAGAAACATCAGGTGATCGTAAATTCACTTTGACTACAAGTAGGTGTGTCGGAGCTTGCAGTAAAGCACCTGTTATGATGATTGATGATAAAGTATATGGAAAGGTTAAACCGGAGGAAGTCTCCGAAATATTAGATAGATATTAAAAAAGAGGTATAAAATGCCTAAAAGAGAGATATTAATTTGTGCAGGTACTGGTTGTTTGTCTTCTGGGGCAGAAGAGATCGAAGAGAGGTTGATGGATGAGCTTTGGGAACACGGTTTGGAAGATAGATTTCCCATCAGAAAGGTGATCAAGAAAACAGGATGTATGGGACCTTGCGATCTAGGGCCTATAATGATAATAGAACCTGAAAATACATTATATGGAAATCTAGAGGTTACTGATGTTCCAAAGATAGTTGAACAGCATCTGATCAAAGGAGAGGTTGTTGAAGAGCTACTTGTGGAAGATGCAG
>CAZEXI010000148.1:0-1926 GCA_964516805.1 uncultured Thermoplasmata archaeon | reverse complement strand
AATTCCTCATAATTTAGGCGGAGGAGTATGTCAAATATTGGATGGAAAAGGTAAGATGAGAGTTGGGGATGAAATCTACGAGATAGACAAGGGAAGCCAGATAACTGTACCCAAGAAGACTAAACATGAAATATTTGATGTCGAAGAAAATTTGTATATATATGACGTGTTCTCTCCCGCGGTTTTTTGAACGGAAATCATCTTAAACTATTTCTTACCTTGATCGCTAAATCAGGTCTATCTGTAATTATCGCCCTGACTTTTTTTCCGAATAAATGTATCATCTTGACTGGATCGTTAACTGTCCAAACATATACATCCTTACCACTGAACCTCATCCTTCTCAAGAAAAATAATCTCAACAACTGATGATTAGGTGAAACAAAATCTGCCTTACAATCCCTTACCCTCTTTTTGGGAAATAATTCAGATAAACGTGTTTTTAATTTTCTTTTTGGATTCTCTACTCCTAAAAGTAGACCAGTTTTTATATTATCGTCGTATTCCTTGATAGATCGAACAGTTTTATCAGAAAAAGATTTCATGATGAATTTTTCCCTATCTAGATGGTCGGTAAGAAGATCGACCAACTCTTTCTCGTATCCACTTTCCTTCAACTCTACATCTAAGCCTATCTTCCCTTTACATAACCCGACAACATCTTCAACAGTAGGTACTTTATAACCTGCATCTTCAGTTATCTCTAAAATCTCTTCGTACTCAAGTTCAGCGATCTTCTGCCCTTTTAAGTCTAGGTCGTGAAAAGCTATCAATATGTCATCTCTAGTCTTTCTAACATCGAACTCAACCATATCAGACCCGATCTCTATAGCCTTCTTGAATGATTCTATAGAGTTATCGAACTCTACCAACCCGGAAGCCCCTCGATGTGCTATTATCTTAGTATCCATGGATCAACCCTCATAGATTATTTATGAAAAACTGACTGATCTTCTCTTTATACTCACTTGGCTTTCCCTGCAGAGAACGGACATGCTCTGCCTCTGTAGTCCAAAAACCAATATCTTCGTTATTTCTATTATTTTTTTTGTAAAATTCTCTTATCTCCGAGATATCAACGATGGGATCATTTTTCCCTCCGATGATTAAAACTGGCTTATCTATCTCTCCAGCATATCTGTGCATATCATCTGTCTCTATATCGAAGAGCAGAACACCGAATAGTTTGGTCAAATTATAAAAAATAGAAGGCAATCCTGCAAAATATTTCATACTCCTTGCAGATGTTGCGTCTAGATCTATAGGAGGACTATCTGCGATGCCACAATCTATCCTGTCATCCATTGCTAGCCCTTTTAAAGTGATCATCGCACCCATTGAATAACCGATCACACCTATATTCTTACTTTCATCTTCATGCTTATTTTTCAACCAGTCAACAGCAGCTTTGAGATCTAAAAACTCTTTTCCTCCGATAGTGGTCCTATCACCACCACTTTCTCCATGAGCTCTAAAATCGAAATAAAGAATATTATAATCTTCACCTTTCAATATCTTCAAGAGAGGTTTCATGTAGACCTCGTACCATTTACTGGATGTGTAGCCATGTAAACAAATAACAGTCTTTTCACTATTCTTATCCATCCACCAGCCTTTAAGCTCAACATCGTCCTCAGTTGTAAAGGATACATCTTCATACTCCAAACCTATATCTTCAGGGGTCCAATCCCCGATCATCCTCCCGGGTTTAGTCATCTTATGGGAGACAAATATCAAAAAAATAAGAAAAAGAATAACTGCTGAACTGATTATAGCCCAAATTAACATACTACTCCTCCAGGTCTTTCAAAGACCAAACCAATGGAATAGCTATCAAGACCAGTACTGCAGCCAACGGGAAAAGCAACCTGTAGTTACCACCAGCAAGATCAACGACCACTCCTCCTAGAACAGCCGCTAAAAGTA
>CAZEXI010000147.1:0-1951 GCA_964516805.1 uncultured Thermoplasmata archaeon | reverse complement strand
TATCCTGATAAAGAAGCATACAAAAAGGGTATGCGTTTGATAGATGAAGAACCTGGATTACAGGAAACATGGGAAGATTTCAAAGAAGTACTAGATCATGATATAAGTGATATCAAAGAACTAGATTATGAAGAATTTTTTAGATTTGAAAATTGATGGAGCGGTTAAATGAGTGATAAAATAATTGAAAATATAAAAAAAGACCTATTAGAGATGGTAGATGAGGATTATAAAGAAGGTGTACAGAGGTACTTCAATAATGAAATAGACAATTATGGTATTAGAACACCCAAAGTCAGAAAGATTGCTAAAGAATATTTTAAAGAGATAAATGATAGATCGAAGGATGAAATACTTGATCTATGTGAGGAACTTCTACAAACTGGGATATCTGAAAATTATACTATCGCTTTCCAGTGGACATATAGAATAAAAAATAGATATGAAAAAGAAGATTTTCAAAGATTCGAATCCTGGTTGGAAAAATATGTAAACAATTGGGGTTCATGTGATGATTTCTGCACCCATGCTTTTGGATACTTCATTTATGAGTATCCAGAATCTATCTCTAATATTAAGGAATGGACAAAATCAGATAACATATGGAAAAGAAGGGCTGCTGCAGTCATAATGATATATTCTATCAGGAAAGAGGAACATTTAGAAGATGTTTTCGAGATGGCAGACCTTCTGTTCTACGACGATGAAGACCTCGTCCAAAAAGGATATGGTTGGATGCTTAAAGAAGCTAGTAAAAGATATCAGCAGGAAGTCTTTGATTATATTATGAAAAATAAGGATGATATGCCTAGGACTTCTTTAAGATATGCGATTGAGAAGATGCCTGAAGATATGAGACAGAAGGCGATGAAGAAATAAAAAGGATTGATTTCAAGATGATCCAGAAAGTGTTGGCATATATACTGAACACAGATAGATTGCTTGCTTACACCCATAAAAATTTCCAGGAAGTACCACTTTTGGTACCTGGAGGTACTATCAAAAAAGGTGAAGATCCATTAAGTGCTTTGAAAAGAGAAGTGTGGGAAGAATCTGGCTTGACAGATCTATTTGAAATCGAGAAGCTTGGTGAAGCTGATATCTACAACGATAAGAAAGAAGACTATCATGGTCATTTTTACAGATGTAGAACAGAACATGATCTAACGGGATGGGAACATGAGGTCAAAGGAGATGGTGAAGATAGTGGTATGACATTCTGTTTCGAGTGGCTTGAACCCCAAGAAGCTCTACTTGTACATGATTATTATTTTCATTATTATATGAGACCTGAGTATTTACCTACATTTTTTACAGAATCTAGTCTTATCGGTCTATCCAATGAAAAGATATCATTGATGCCTCAAACTGAATTATGGAAAAAGGAGTTCAGTAAAGAAAAGAATAAGTTAAAAAGAAGACTGGATGATGCTGAGATAGAACATGTTGGGAGTACTGCGATACCATGGGTCCCTGCAAAACCCATCATCGATATAGCGATCAGTGTCGAAGACCCTAAGAAAGCTGTCGAAAAAGTCGAAGAATGTGGGTATGAATATATGGGTGAGAAGGGAGTAGAAGATAGGTATTACTTTGTCAAAGGTACAGATGAAAACAGAACTCATCATATTCATCTTTTTGAAGATGGCCATCAAAAATACAAAGATCATATATTGTTCAGAAATCATCTGATCGACAACCGTGATTTAGCTGAAAGATATGGGAAGTTGAAACTTCAACTCTGGAGAAAATACCGCGGTGAAAGAAGGAAGTATACAGAAGCTAAATCTGATTTCATAAAAAGTATCTTGGACCAAGCTGGAAATGGAATAAAGGATAATATCAGTCAGTGAAAATATCTTATCTATCTTTTCTATCGATCCTATCGTGTAAGGTATCTATTGAATTTACAATCTCATTTCTGTTTTTATTTTCTGATAACTTTATCGCA
>CAZEXI010000146.1:0-2008 GCA_964516805.1 uncultured Thermoplasmata archaeon | reverse complement strand
GAGCATTCGATAGAGAAGGTCTACCTACACCAAATGTCGACCTGATAAAAGATGGCAAATTGATGAATTTTTATCATAACTCATACACAGCTAAAAAGGATGGTATAGAGTCAACAGGTCATGCTGCAGGGGATGCAGGTACGATACCAAAAATAAATCCTTCAAACTTCGTTGTTGAAACCGGTAATAAAACTAAAGAAAATTTGATAGAAGAGATAGACAAAGGGATAATCGTCAATAGATACTCAGGAAATATCGATCCTGTAAGCGGTGATTTTTCCGGTGTTGCTAAAGGTGGCCACATGATAAAGGAAGGAGAAAAGAAGTATCCGATCAAAGAAACAATGGTCTCAGGAAATATCTTTGAGTTATTAAATAATATATCTGGCATCTCTAAGTGTACAGAATCCATACCAGGTATGATGATGAGCGGAGATATGCACTTCTTCGTACCGTTCATAAGATTTGACGAGGTTTCAATCACCTCTGATTAAATCTTTATATCGACAATACAATGATGAACCATGAAGATCACAGAGATATTCTACTCGATACAGGGCGAAGGTAAACAGATGGGTTTACCCACTATATTCGTCAGAACTGGCGGATGTAATCTAAAATGTGACTGGTGCGATACCAAGTATGCCTGGGAAGGCGGTAAGGAGATGAGCCTTAAGAAGATAAGAGAAGCTGTACAGGAATTCTCTGCTAGCAGAGTCTGCTTGACAGGTGGGGAGCCACTTATACAGGATGAAATCTATGAATTAATAGATACCTTGAAAGAGGGATATGATATCACAGTAGAGACAAACGGATCTTTGGATATCTCAAGATTGACTGATATGGACCTGATGATTTCGATGGACTACAAAACCCCTTCTTCACTCATGTCTGAAAAGATGATAGAAAGAAATCTTGATCTGTTGAGAAAGTGTGATCAACTTAAATTTGTGATTGCTGATAAAGACGATTACGAATATGCCAAAATTGTTATCAATGAACATGAGATAAAATCTGATATTATACTCCAACCTATGGGAGGTAAAAATCTAGAAAGAATTGTAGAATGGGTACTAGATGATAATCTAGAGGTTAGAGTCTTACCTCAATTACATAAAATAATATGGGGAGATAAGAAAGGAGTTTGAGCGAACAATAAATTTACCAAAACTATAAGAAACACCTTTCTCACTTTTCACAATGTTATTAAAATTAGATTAAAAAAGGTGGTTAACTTGCAGTATAGGAAATTTGGAGAAATAGATTTTGAACCCTCAGCATTAGGATTCGGAGCCATGCGGTTACCGTATGAAGGGGAAGAACGTGGGGATATCAATGAAGACGAAGCGATAGAGATGATAAGGTACGCAATCGATCATGGTGTGAATTACGTGGATACAGCTTGGCCCTATCATGATGAGCAGAGTGAAAAATTGGTTGCTAAGGCTTTAAAAGATGGGTACAGAGAAAAAGTGAAAGTTGCTACTAAATTGCCTTCATGGGATGTAGAAGATTCTGATGATCTTGATAAATTTTTGAACAAACAGTTGGAAAAGTTAGAAGTCGATAAGATCGATTTCTATCTACTCCATGCATTGAGCAGGAAATATTGGGATATGTATCAGGACTTAGATGTTGATATATTTGAATGGATGGAAGAGAAAAAAGAAGAAGGCAAGATAGATTATCTTGGATTTTCATTCCACGATGATCTAGACATTTTTAAAGAGATCGTCGACGAGTATGACTGGGACTTCTGTCAGATACAGTACAACTATTTTGACCAGGAATATCAAGCAGGTATGGAAGGACTTAAGTATGCAGCTGATCAAGGTCTGGGAGTAATAATAATGGAACCCTTAAGAGGCGGTAAGTTAGCTAATGAGCCTCCAGAGAGTGTCAAAAAGATATGGAACAAAGCTGACAAAGATTGGAATCCAGTTAAATGGGCATTGAGATGGTTATGGAATCAAGAAGAAGTCTCTCTTGTTTTGAGTGGTATGAGCAA
>CAZEXI010000145.1:0-2046 GCA_964516805.1 uncultured Thermoplasmata archaeon | reverse complement strand
TGATTGCGATAATTACGGTAAAACATAAATAAAAGTAAAACTGTATTACCAATTATGCCTACCAAGACTATAAAAGGTATAGATGAAGAGGACTGGAACGAATTCAAGAGCAGAGCTGCGAAAGCCAATGTTTCTCTCGGAACTTATTTCAAAGTGATTCTTGAAGAATCGGAAAAGAAGACAGAAGAGTTCTGGAATATGGTATTGTCTAAAAATAAACTCTTAAGTGATGAAGAAGCTGATAAGTTAGAAGAGGAAGTTGAACATCTAAGAGAAGAAAGAGGTTTCAGAGATGTTGATTTTTGATACATCTGTTATCATAGATATAGAGAGGAACGATCAGAAAACAATTGAACAACTGAAAGAAATAAAACAAAAATATCAATCACCTGGATTCTTATCATTCATTTCATATTTTGAACTTCTAGAGGGATTAAAGAAACAAAATCTAGAAGATAGTGAGGCTAGAGAATTTATAGAAAATTTCAAGGTTCTAAAGGCATCTAAAAAGACCGCTATAGAATTAGCAGACCTCAAAATTCGATCAGAAAAAGATGGAAATAAGATACCTTTAGCAGACCTATTGATAGCAGCACAGGCTAAAGAAAATGATTTTGTCGTTGTAACAAAAGATGATCACTTCAATAATATCGACGTTAAAACTGAGTTTATCAAGGATTAATAATTAAAGATAAAATAGATTTATTTTTCAATCTTATGACAACATATAAGTAATACTAACCATTATATCACACTATAATATGACTAAAACAACTATTCAAATCAAAAGTAGTGTTCGAGATGAATTGAAAAAACTCGGAGATATGGATGATGATTACAACAGTGTGATCGAAAGACTTATAAGAGAACATAATCGAAATAGATTGGTGGATTACAGCAAAAAGGTAGTTGAAGAGCGAAAAGAAGATTTTGTTGATATCGATGAACTTTAAAGTTCTAGTACTGCCCGATCTTTTCAAAACTATTCCCCCTGATAGAGAGGAAGATCTAAAAAAAGAGATAAAGAAGTTGAAAGAACCATATCCTGGAAGAGGTAGAGGAGATAAGAAGAGGATAAAAGGCTCAGATGATGTAGTATATCGTCTTAGAGTAGGTGATTATAGGGTGTTTTATAGGATTGAAAAAGAAGAGAATAAAGTTTACGTTTTTGATATACTAACTGCAGAACAGGCACACAAAAAATATGGTCGTTTATGAAGAAATACGAACAACAGACCGATTAAACTACATATAGAACCTACAGATCTTCCCAATTCGCTACTTCTAGATCATCGATCCTCTCAAAAAGCTCAACATTCTTGGTCAAAACCGTTTCTTCTTTAAGCATTGCAGTAGTAGCGATGTAAAGATCATTGATATCTATCCTTTCACCTTCATCAATTAAATCCGCTGCTATCTTTCCGGCTTTTCTAGCTACCTTTCTATCTATCTGAACAACTGATAATGAGGAGATGAATTCTTCCAATAGTAAAGGATTCCTATCAGATCTAAAGAATCCAGTAGAGATCTCCATCACAGTTGCTGTAGATACTATATGAGGTGATAAGGATTCCAAGTGTTTCATCTTCCTACTGTCGATCCCTCTGTCTATTTCAACTATCACGGAAGTATCAAGTAGCATCTTCAAGTCTCTCCCATTCCTTATCGCTCATCTTCTCTAACTCTGATCTAGTCTCTTCCCATTCACTCAAAAGTTTCATACCGTTTATTTTTTCTAATCCATCACTGTCTCTAAGTTCTCTAAGAACTGATGAGTAGCTCCTTTCACCTTTGATCTCTTTCAACCACTCGTACACATCATCTGCGATAGATATGTTTTTAGACATCAATACATATATGTACATAGTACTTTAAATAACTTACTATTTTTAGATTTGATCTAGTTTACTCGATGAAAAATTACAAAACAATATTAGAAATAGGAAACGATAATTACTTTATAGAGTCCAAAAAATAACCATCGGAATATCATGGGAGAACCGATCACATTATCATTAGAAAAATCACATTCTATCGACCAACTCT
>CAZEXI010000144.1:0-2075 GCA_964516805.1 uncultured Thermoplasmata archaeon | reverse complement strand
TTTTTTCCTTTATTACGTCAAGTTCCTTCAAATCAGAAAGATGTACAGATATAGTGGATTTTGCTTTATCGAGTTCTTCTCTTATCTCTTTGCTTGTTTTCTCTCCTTCCATCAAAAGGGAAATTATCTTATTTTTAACATCGCTCTTTATGACGACAGCTCCGTTTTTCGTCGAGAATATGTTCGACCGGTTATCCATGATAAACACTTATGAGATAATATAACATGATATAAAACTTAAATGTTTCGTATTTGTACGAATGTTCGTAATATTACGAAAGATATTTAAACTATGTCTTTAATCATGAATTACGGTGTTATGATGGAAGAGATTAGCAAACATGAATCAATCAAAGAGATGTATGACAAGGTCAAAGAAGATGACATGACCAACGTTCATGACAGATTTGATGCGATGGAGAAAGTGAGATGTCAATTTTGCCAAGATGGAACACGCTGTAATATATGCAGTAATGGGCCATGTAGATTGGTAGACGGTGTGACGGAAAGAGGGGTATGCGGTATAGACAGAGATGGGATGGTCATGAGAAACCTACTCAGGATTAATACTATGGGTACTTCAGCTTACACTTATCATGCTAAAACAACCGCTAAAACATTGAAAGCTACAGCAGAAGGTAAAACTATATTCAAGATAAATGATAAGGAGAAATTGAACAGAGTCTGTGAAAGACTCGGACTCGATACAGATAAAAAGACGAGGGAACTTGCTAAGGATCTAGCAGATTTCATGATCGAAGAGATCAACAGAGACAGTGAAGAGACCTCTAAAGTACTAGAAAAGTACGCGCCAGAATCCAGAAAGGACGCCTGGAAAGACCTCAACATATTACCTGGTGGCCCACTACACGAATTCATGGATGTCAATACCAGCGTGATGACAAATGTAGATGGTGATTATCAAAGCATGGCCTTGAAAGGATTGAGAATGGGTTTGGCTACATCTTACGGTTCACTTACATTATTGGAAGAAGCTCAGGACATATTGTTTGGAACTGCTGAACCTCACGAAGCAGAAGTAGATATGGGTATTCTAGACCCAGATTATGTGAACATCCTTCCAAATGGTCACGAACCTTTCATGGGTGCAGCACTGATAGATGTTGCCCATAGAGATGAAGTACAGGAAAAAGCTAAAGAGGCAGGCGCAAAAGGAGTCCATATAATCGGTTCTATAGAAACTGGTCAGGAATTGATGCAGAGATTCGAAACCGATGATGTATTCGTAGGATTGACGGGTAATTGGTTGAATGAAGAGTATGTGCTGGCTACTGGTGCAGTAGATGCGTTCGTAGCAGATATGAACTGTACAGTTCCTACTTCGGGACAGTATGCTGAGAAATACAATTCTAAGATCATACCTGTTACAAAACTTGTAAACATTCCAGGAGTTGATCACGATATCAATTACGATCCAGAGAAGGCAGAAGAACAGGCTCTGAAGATCATCGATATGGCCATCGAGAACTACAAAGAGAGAGAAGGTAAAGAGACGAACGTCCCTGATTACAAACAGAAGATAACAACAGGATTTTCACCCGAATCAGTAGTCGATGCTCTAGGTGGATCTTTAGACCCATTGTTAGAACATATACAGAATGGTAATATCAAAGGTATAGTAGCTCTGGTCAGCTGTACAACATTGAAGAACGGTGGTCAAGATATTCTCACAAATCAAGTTGCTGAAGAATTGATCAAACGAGATATTCTCGTCCTCAGTGCAGGATGTGGAAACGCAGGTCTGCAGGTAGGTGGACTTACCAGTCTAGACGCGATTGAAAAGGCTGGAGATGGATTAACTGCAGTCTGCGAGGCGTTGAACGTACCTCCTGTTTTTAGCTTCGGTACATGTACTGATACAGGTAGATTGTTAAATCTAGTGAGTACAGTTGCAGACGCTTTAGATGCCGATCCAACTCAATTACCGGTCGCAGTTACAGCCCCTGAATACATGGAACAGAAAGCTACGATCGCAGCGATAGCAGCCATCGGATATGGACTTTACACGCATGTATCACCAACACCACCGGTAACAGGTAGTGAAAATGTGGTCA
>CAZEXI010000143.1:0-2081 GCA_964516805.1 uncultured Thermoplasmata archaeon | reverse complement strand
GAAAGAATAAGAGTGCATTGACACTAAACTTCTTCCGAAGCTTCCCTCTTTTAAGTGGGAAGAAAAGTCACCACAATATTAAATATTATCAAATATTTCTCTTAATGAAGTGATACGATGAAAGGAATTGACGAACTTGTTGAGAGGGCTATGAAGTACAAAGAAAAAGGACTGAAAGAAAAAGAAATAGCCACAGAACTTAATGTTTCACCAGATACAGTTACTTGGCTTTTAACTCGTAATGTGAAAGAAGAACAACCTCCGGTTGACGTGAAGATCGGTTGGAGATCTATAGGTGTGTTCGGAGGTAGAATAGGTCTTCTTTCAGGGCTTATGTCTGATGTTATTGTTGAAGAGATCAATAGGATGAATATCGATTTTGATACAGTTGTAGGGATCGCTATAAATGGTATCCCACCGGCTGTGCTTATCTCAGAACAGTTGGAGAGAGAACTGGCCATCTACAGACCACCTCAGGACAACAGAAACAAAGGTGGAGGAACACTGTCATCCAATTACGCTGGAGTCGACGGTAAAAAATTGGTCATCGTCGACGACGTCATCAGTACTGGCGAGACCATGGAAGGTGCCATCAAGGATCTAGAAGAAGAAGGTGCAGAAGTTGTCCTCTGTATGGTCACTGTCAACAAAGACGGTAGAGACGAAGTGCTTGGAGTCCCATTACGTGGACTGATCCGAGCAAGGATGATCGGATGATGGGATTAATATGCATTGGGCTGACGTTGAAACAGAGAATGTAGGTCAGAGTCCATTGGTCGCTACCGGAGTTGCTCCTTCAGGACCTATACATCTAGGTGGTTTGAGGGAACTGTTGACCGGTGAAGCGATAGCTAGAGCCGCTGAAGACGGTTCCTTGATATTGATAGTAGATTCCATGGACCCTCTTAGGAAAGTGTATCCTTTTTTAGATGATTCTTATGAGGAACATATAGGTAAGCCGCTGAGTGAAGTACCGTGTCCGTGTGGTGAACATTCTGATTATTCCGAACATTATTTAGAGAGGTTTTTGGAGACTCTGGAAGAATTAGAAGTCGATCTAAGGATCAAATACGCTCACAAGATGTACGCTGAAGGCGAGTATGAAGAGGCTACCAGAAAGATTTTGAATCGCAGAAAAGAAGTTGCTGAGATCATCGAGAGTCATACCGGTAGAGAGCTGGAAGATGATTGGTATCCATACAATCCGATATGCTCCGAATGCGGGACCATCGGTGATTCAGAGGTAGTTGGTTTCGAAGATCCGTACGTTCTGTACGAATGTGAATGCGGGCATGAAGGTAAAGCAGATATCAGATCAGATGATGGAAAATTACCGTGGAGATGTGACTGGCCTGCAAGATGGTGGATCTTAGGTATAGACTGTGAACCATTCGGTAAAGATCATGCAGCATCCGGCGGTTCTTGGGATACTGGAAAAGATATCATCGAGGATATTTTAGAAACTGATGCTCCTCATCCAGTGGTCTACGAATGGATCCAATTGAAGGGTCAGGGACCGATGTCCTCGTCTTCTGGAGTTGCTATAACTGCCGAAGACATGATAGATATGGTCGGACCTGAGGTCGTTAGATTCCTGATTTTGAGACCTAAACCGTCGAGTCATATAGATTTCGACCCGGGATTAGGTATTTTGGATCTGGTCGATGATTATGATGATCACGAGGATGAGTACTTCAACGGAGAAGATAACGATAAGAAAAGAGTGTATGAATTATCCCAGGTAGACGGTGTGCCCGAAGAGCAGCCTGAAAGGGTGCCTTACAGACATCTGGTCAACTTGGTGCAGATCTATGAAACTCCAGAGAGGATCTGGGAAGTCGTCAGGAATTTAGGACAGATCAAGGATGATAGTGAAGAGAACTACGAAAGGTTGAAAGCTAGAGTAGATCACGTGAAGTACTGGCTGGAAGAGTTCGCTCCCGACATGGTCAAGTTCTCGATAAAAGACGAATTACCGGATATAGAATTGAGTGAAGATGAGATCGAGTTCCTAGGAGCTTACCTAGAAGGTATAGATGAGAAAGATTGGTCATCAGAAGACCTGCATCAGCTCGTTCACG
>CAZEXI010000142.1:0-2082 GCA_964516805.1 uncultured Thermoplasmata archaeon | reverse complement strand
TGAACGGGAATATAGTTCCACTTCTTTTTAAATTAGGTTGGCCTATCATGATATCCTCTTTATTTCAAACACTATACAATTTGATAGACACGTTTTGGATCGGTCGATTACCAGGAGATGAAGGTGTCGATTCTGTTGGAGCTATGGCATTATCTTGGCCTCTTGTTTTCGTGATGATTTCACTTGGGATGGGTCTAGGTATTGCAGCACTTGCCATGGTATCTCAGCACACGGGTGCAAAAAATTATGAGGAGGCTAACAAAGATGCTGGCCAATTGTATTTTATACTCATTGTTTTATCTATAGTGCTTGGAATAGTAGGATTTTTATTCACTGAACCGATGCTTAACGTGATAAGTGGAGGCAGTGATTTAGTACATTATGGAACACAGTATCTCAGTGTTATTTTCTTAGGATTGCCATTTTTGATGTTGTTTTTTGCATTTTCATTTATTTTAAGAGCGTGGGGAGATACAGTAACACCGATGATCCTTATGGCTTTATCTGTCGGTATAAATGTAATATTGGATCCGATATTGATATTTGGTTGGGTTGGTTTCCCTCATCTTGGAATACAAGGTGCGGCGATAGCTACGATCACAGCTAGAGGGATCGGTACCGTTATCTCTTTGTATCTATTGTTCAGTGGTAAGGTTGGGATAGAGTTAAAATTGTCATATCTTAAACCAAAATTGGATAAAATAAGAAAATTTTTCAAGATTGGTATACCAGCGACAGCTGCAAGACTTGGAGACTCTTTGGGCTTTGTAATACTGATGGGTCTTCTGACTTCTTTACCAAATCATGAAAACGTTCTGGCTGCTTATGGTGTAGGGAGCCGAGTCATCAATATCACTTTTGTGATACTTGGAGGACTTGGCATGGCCATCAGTACGGTAGTGGGTCAAAGTCTGGGTGCAGATAAAACTAAGCGAGCTGAGAACGCCACTAAAAAAGGAGTTACAATAATGGTCATATTGATGGCCTTGATATCACTCTTCTTATTTTTGATAAGATATCAGATAATAGCAGTATTTGTGCCAGGAAAAGAGAACGTAATCAGGATTGGTGCAAATTTCCTAGCGATACTGGCTGTTGGTGGCCCATTTTTTGCAATATTTAATGGGATATCGGGTGCGTTGAATGGAAGCGGGCATACAAAGCAGCAGATGGTGATCAGTTTGGCTAGATTATGGGTTCTTAGATTACCTCTGGTATATGTTTTTGCATTTATTTTAGGATGGTATTCTTGGGGAGCCTGGTGGGGTATGGTCGTAAGTAATATAGTTTCCGCTGGAACAGCATTGTTTATTTATAAAATGGGTTGGTGGAAGAAGAAGATAATAGAGCCTACACGTAAAAAGATAATTGAAGAGGAAAAAGAAACTGAAGAATGAGAAAAATATAATATCTTATTACCCTTTTTAAGATAAATACATGAAACCATTTAAAAGAAGGGTGAGATTATTTCAATCTTTAAAATCTAGGATGGGAAAGGCCTCTAAAGAAGAGATTTTGGAAGGCAAAATAGTTACTACTCTTTTTAAACTCGGTTGGCCTGTTATGATCTCTTCACTTCTTCAAACTATGTATAATTTGATAGATACTTTCTGGATAGGTAGATTACCAAAAGAAGAAGCGGAATTATAAGTTGCTGCTATAGGTCTTTCGTGGCCATTTGTTTTCCTGATGATATCCGTTGGTCTAGGTTTTGGTGTAGCTGGACTGGCACTAGTATCTCAGCATATAGGGGCTAAGAGAATTAAGGATGCCAATGAAGATGTAGGTCAATTTTATCTAATAATCATAATGTTTTCTTTATTTTTTGCAGTTATTGGGTATATCATCTCACCAGTGTTTCTGGAATTATTAACAGGAGGAAGTCCAGCAGTATCATACGGTGTTGATTATCTTAGAATAATATTTCTAGGCATCCCGTTCATGATGATTACAGTTGCTTTTACGTTTATTTTAAACGGCTTTGGGGATACTATAACCCCTATGCTTTTGATGTTAATCTCTATAGTAATTAATGTTATATTAGACCCGTTTTTCATATTTGGTTGGTCTTTTTTTCCAGCT
>CAZEXI010000141.1:0-2203 GCA_964516805.1 uncultured Thermoplasmata archaeon | reverse complement strand
CGATCAGGCATTTTCATGTAGCGATCAAAGGTCCATTGACAACACCAGTCGGTGGAGGTGTCAGATCCCTTAATGTAGCTTTAAGAAAGAAATTAGATCTATATGCCTGTGTAAGACCAGTAAGATGGTTCAAAGGTGTCCCAGCACCAGTTAAAAAACCTGAAGACCTCGACATAGTTGTTTTCAGAGAAAATGTAGAGGATGTTTACGCAGGGATAGAATGGGAAAATGGTGATGAATACATAGATAAAATTTATGATGTACTCGAAGAAGCTGGAGAGATGGAAAAAGTAAGGTTCCCAGATACATCCAGCATAGGTATCAAACCTATAAGCAAAGAAGGAACATATAGACTCGTTGGATCAGCTATAGAATATGCTAGAGACCATGAATTAGACAGTGTTACTTTGATGCATAAAGGAAACATAATGAAGTACACAGAAGGATACTTTAAAAAATGGGGATACGAAGTTGCGAAAGAAAAATACAGAGATCTTATTATCACTGAAAATGAATTGTATGATATGGTCATCGGAGAAGATGGTGTGACTCCTACTAAGAAAGAAGGTGCCTATGAAGACTTAAGAAACGGAAATCCACCTGGAGATCCAGGTGATAGAATCGTTGTAAAAGATAGGATCGCTGATGCTATGTTCCAGCAGGTCCTATTGAGACCTGATGAGTATGATGTTATCGCCACACCGAATTTGAATGGTGACTACATATCCGATGCCTGTGCAGCTCAAGTAGGCGGTCTAGGAATAGCACCTGGAGCAAATATCAACTACAATACAGGTCACGCACTGTTCGAACCAACCCATGGTACTGCACCAAAGTACAGAGGAATGGACAAAGTGAACCCAAGTTCACTGATACTATCTGGAACAATGATGCTTGATTACATGGGATGGAACGAAGCAGCTGATCTGATAGTCGAAAACTTAGAGAAGACTATACAGCAAAAAACTGTCACATACGATCTTGAAAGACAGATCGAGGATGCAACAAAAGTCAAATGTTCTGAATTTGCAAAGAAGATTGCAAAAAATATCAAAGGTGAATAGATATGGAAAATAAAAAAGCAAAAAGATTTAGAGAATTATTAGAGGAAAGAGATACAGTATTGAGACCTTGTGCGTACGATGCTTTATCAGCTATTCTTATTGAACAAGCAGGATTCGATATCGTTGGAACTACTGGTTATGGTATTTCCGCTTCCCTGGTTGGTCAACCTGACATGGGATTCGTCGACTTCTCTGCTATGCTCGAAAGGACAAGGACGATAGTCAACGCAACATCAAGGCCAGTCGATGTTGATATAGACACAGGATACGGGAACGCCTTGAACGTAAATTGGGTCATCAAGAATTTCATAAGAGTTGGAGCAGCCTCTATTAGACTAGAAGATCAAGTATGGCCAAAAAGATGCGGTCATATGGAAGGTAAAGCCATAATCCCGCAAGAGGACATGGTGAGAAAGATCAAATCCGCGGTAAAAGCTAGAGAGGAAGAAAATTCAAACGTAGTAATAGGAGCAAGAACAGATGCAAGGTCCGTTGAAGGTGCCGAAGCTGTAATCAAAAGAGGAAAAGCATACGCTAAAGCCGGTGCAGATTACATATACGTAGAAGCACCACAGACATTAGAAGAAGTAAAGAAATTGAAGGAAGAGATACCTGCTTATTTGGCATTCAATATAATACCCGGTGGAAGGACACCTCCTTTCGAAATACAGGATCTTGAAGAGATAGGTGTTGATTTCTTATCAGTACCTATGATCGCTCTCTATCCAGCAGCAAAAGCGATGAAAGAGGCTCTAGAAGTGCTCAAAGAAGAGAAAGACATCATGAAGATCGGCGAAATGGGTGTTTCCTGGGCAGAATTCAATAATATAGTTGGATTCGAAGATTGGAGAAAACTAGAACTTGAATTATCTTCTGAAGAAGACCTCAAAGAGCGATACGGAACCACCGATATCGAAAAGATATTGGAAGGCGAAGCTGAAGAAACGGAAGCTAAATGGGAAGAAGATAACTGAATCCATTTTAACACCTTTCTTTCTTTTTTTAACCTTTCAAAAAATTCTATCTAGAAGCTCATCATAATTATTCAGATTAATAATCGTTTTGAATAAGTATATAAATAAAGAAAAAAATAAAAATGAAAAGGGATTTTTATAATCAACTCATCAGCTGATCCCAGG
>CAZEXI010000140.1:0-2206 GCA_964516805.1 uncultured Thermoplasmata archaeon | reverse complement strand
GGCGGAAGTATAACCATAGGAGATTCTGATCTAGGTGGTTCTAGATTCGATATAAAATTTCATAAAGCCCAACCAGTTTAAAATATTAATTAAATTATCATTTAAATCACATATTATCAAAATGATTTTTCGTTATAGGTAATTTTTTAATATCGAATCATCATAGGAAGGAATGATAATATGTCAGGACATTGGGGAAAACTATTAAGAGTGAACCTTAGCGATGGGTCCACTGAAATCGAAGAACTTTCAAAAGAATTTATGAAAAAGTTCATTGGTGGAGCTGGATTCGCTGCTAAGATATTATACGATGAAGTCGGTCCAGGGGTCAATCCATTAGACGCTGAAAATAAACTGATAATCGCACCCGGTATTCTTCTAGGGCCTAAAATACCTACTGCGTCCAAAACCACATTCGGATTCAAATCACCTCAAACAGGTGGTTATGGTAAATGTTTAGTTGGTGGATGGATAGGTGATGAACTGAAGAAAGCCGGTTTCGACGTTATGGTAATCGAAGGCAAAACAGAAGAACCTTCAGTTTTACTGGTAGATGATGGTGAGGTTAAAATAAAGAATTCCGAGGATATCTGGGGCACAGACACACATGAAGCAGGCGATATGATCAAAGATAAATATGGTAACTTTAAAACCGCAGTAATTGGTCCTGCAGGTGAGAAGTTATCAAAAATGTCTATTATTGAATGTAATGAAAGACAGGCAGCCCGAGGAGGAATAGGTGCTGTCATGGGTTCAAAGATGCTGAAAGGTATAGGTATCAAAGGATCAAAAGATTATCCGATCCATGATAAAGATGAACTTGATGAACTAATAAGCAAGTACAGGAAGGACTCTGTAGAAAAGGGTAAGACTGATATGGAATATGGTTCGGGAGAAGCTTTGCATCCATTAAATGTTAATTTAGGTGCGTTCCCTGTAAAGAACTGGGAAGCTGGTTACTTCAAAGAAGCATATGAAAAATTAGAAGATCCTGAAGAAGGTAGAATAGATATCGATCCAAGAAAGTGGACAGCAGAATATAGAGACGGGAGAAGACCTTGTCCTTATTGTACAAAACCATGTAGTCAGTATTTTGTAGCTGAAGATACGCCTTATGGCGATATTGCTATTGATGGACCCGAATATGAAACACAGTATTCTTTAGGTGGAAACTGTGGAATAGATGATGTTGAAGCTGTGGCAAAAGCAAATGAAATATGTGACAAATTAGGTATTGACACCATATCAGCAGGTGTAACAGTTGCTTGGGCTATGGAGGCTTACGAAAAAGGTCTTTTAGATACTGATCTGGAACTTAACTTTGGTAATGCTGAAGCCATGATAGAAGCTGTTAGACGCATGGCTGAAAAAGAAGGTGATCTTGGAGAACTTCTAGCTGATGGTGTCAAAGATGCTGCAGAAAAGTTAGGTAAAGGTTCAGAGAAGTTTGCCATCCACATAAAAGGTATGGAACCACCCGGATACGAGGCTAGAGGAATGTACGGTATGGGACTTGCTTTAGCAGTTGCACCGAGGGGAGCTGATCACCTTACGTCCTGTGAATACGCTTTAGATTACAGTGGCTCATTCTGGCATTTCGAAGGATACAGCAGACATGAGATGGAATCTAAAGGCTTCCCACTTATGATGATGGAAGACCTGATGATGGTTTACGATATGACCGGTGCCTGTAAGTTCTCAAGAGGTATCTTCATGGACAAAGGCCTAACAGAATTGATAAACGCTATGACCGGTTGGGACATGACCACTGGTGAGATGCTTACTGCAGGTGAAAGAGCACATAACGTAGCAAAAGCCTACAATGTCAGAGAAGGATTCAGTAGAGAAGATGATATCCTTCCTGAAAGAGTGATGACAGAAGAAGTTCCATATGGACCCAACGAAGGACAGAGGATAACTAGACGAGAGATGGAGAACGCTTTGACAAGATATTACACAGCTAGAGGATGGGACCTGGAAGGCAGACCTACAAAAGGCAAGCTGGAACTTCTAGACCTGTACGATATAGGTGAAGAAGTTGGTGTAAAACAGCAGTAAAACCATTTCTTTTTTTTCTTATTTTGTCTAGTAAAATCTATAAAACATATCCAATTTCTAATTCTGATGTCTGAATTGAAGTTTGGGATCTGTGGTGATCTCGATTGGCATAATATATCTCGTGAAGATAATCCGCTAGTCACTTTGA
>CAZEXI010000139.1:0-2239 GCA_964516805.1 uncultured Thermoplasmata archaeon | reverse complement strand
CCATAAAACTTTTGCTTTTTTATCTTTATTATTTGATGTAAAATGTTTTGTTCCAGGTGGGTTATAGGTAAGCTCACCCTTGTTTACAACTTTCTTCTCATCTTCAGTAGAAATGATGATTTTCCCTTCTATCACATACGCAAATTCATGAGATTTTTCATGTACACTGTACCCTTCTTCAGGCAGCCTTGTTTTCGGTTCTAATGTTAGAATACCTACTTCTATATTATCTTCCACATCATAAAGAGAAAGGGCATTATTGATAGATTCTGCCCATTTATCTTTAAGAGTTTGTACATCTGGTGACATGTCGTTCCACCTTAATGCCTCATGACTAGATTTCCGAAAACATCATGTTTTACTTTAAATCCATCAGGTACGATGGTTGTAGCGGTAGCTCCCTCAAGTATACAGGGTCCTTCTGCTTCTTTTCCTATCGGGAATTCATCCTTATCATAAACGGGTGTTTCAACGTTCTCATTTCCATTGTAAACCATCCTTTTCTCGATCAAAGCATCCTCTACAGAGTTATCGTTACCTTCATGTTCCTCTATCTTTGGCGGTTCTATCTTGACCAAACCGATGGTATGATAGTTCACTATCTTTATCTCACTATCCGGTAACCTGAACCCATACTCTCTGTCATGAGATTCATGGAATCTATCTTTTAGATCAGTGATCTCTTCTTCCGTAAGTTCTCCATTCGGTATAGGTATTTTTAATGTGTGAGCTTGACCTTCATATTTTATATCTCCACGCCTGTTTACTATAGTGTTCTCTTTCTTGATACCTTCTTCTTCGAAGGCCTCTGCGATCTCCTTTTCAAGCTCTTCAAAAGTAGAATTCATTATATTCATATCTTCCTCACTTGTCTCCACCGAAGATACTCTTGTTTTTACCAATTCGTGTCTTATATCCAATCCAACCATGCCCCATGGATTGAAAACACCACTCGGTATGGCTGGAACTATAATCTCAGGTATGTCTAAGTCCCTAGCGATGAAAGGTGCATACATCGGTCCTGATCCACCATGAGCTATTAGCGTGAACTCTCTAGGATCCAGTCCTTTCCTGATTGATATCAGTCTGATCAATCTGGAAGAATTATCGTTAGCAACCCTGATAGCACCATATGCAGTATCTTCAAGGCTTAGATCGACTTCTTCAGCTACACCTTCAAGTGATTCTTCAGCTAATTCTTTATCAATATCCAATTCTCCACCGAGCAGGTATTCAGGGTTAAGATGGCCTGTAACTACGTAAGCGTCGGTCAAAGTCGGTTTATTTCCACCCATCCCGTAACAGACAGGTCCAGGTCTTGCACCAGCGGCTTCGGGTCCTACTTGAAGATTTCCTGCTTCATCGACCCAAACTATACTCGTTCCACCGTTTCCTATCTCCTGTATATCGACTACAGGTACTTTGACAGGATAACCGGTGTGGTACTCATCCTGTTCTAACCAGTACTCGGTTTTAGTTTTAGGAGTTAAGTCTTCAGCTAAACCAGCTTTAGTGGTGGTACTTCCTCCATCTATGATGATAATATCTTCTTCTTCGAGAACTTCACCTATAGAGGTTCCACCCATTATACCTGATATAGGTCCTCCTTCAACGGTTGTGATAGGGAATTTTTTCGCATATTTTGCAGTTGCCATCCCGCCGGAAGCTAATGTTAGATAAAAAGTTCCTCCAAAACCTTCTTCTTTTAGAGCACTCTCCAATTTTTCTATGTACTTGACGAACGTGGGTTGAACGTAAGCATTCAATATAGCTGTATTAAACCTCTCATATTCTCTCCATTCTTGAGTGGTATCGCTGGATATGGTAACGAAAGGATTGTCTATATCATGTTCTTCACATACTTCCTCAACTATCTCTTTTGCTCTTCTTTCATGTTCTGGATTTTGGTAGCTGTTTATAAATCCTATACTGAAAGCTTCAACTCCTTTTTTTATCAAAGATTCTGCTGCATTTCGTACTTCTTCCTCGTTTAATTCTTTATGAATACTTCCATCTTCATCTATCCTTTCACTTACCCATTCTGTCATATATCTGCTTACGAATTGGTCTGGTTTTTTGTATCTGAAATTAAAAATGTCTCTTCTATTTGCCCTCTGTATGTCCATTATGTCGTAACCTTCTGTAGTTATAAATCCAACATTTGATCCATCTCTCGTGATTATGGTATTGATAACCACGGTCTGACCATGGATTATCTGACTAGCATCATGAAGGTCTA
>CAZEXI010000138.1:0-2273 GCA_964516805.1 uncultured Thermoplasmata archaeon | reverse complement strand
TATTTCACTGATCTATCGTCTGGGAGTAAAGAAGATAACTTACCACACAGGATAGATAAGTTATTCAGGAAAGCTGGGGACGGTTTAGAATATGAGGAAGATGATCTCATATCTTTAAAACTCCATTTCGGTGAGGCTGGTATAGATACTTATCTCAGACCAGTCCGTGTAAATCCGATAATAAAAGCTGTTAAGAAAGCTGGTGGAAAACCTTTCTTGGGAGATTCGAACACATTATATTCGGGAAGTAGATCAAACTCTGTTGATCATCAAAGGACCGCTCAGGAGAACGGTTGGGTGAGACCCGTTGTTGACGCACCAGTGATAATCGCTGACGGCCTCCACGGAAATGAGTTCTACGAAGTAGAAGTCAATGGTAAGCACTTTGATGATGTGAAAATAGGTGCGGGATTCTATCAGGCAGACGCGATAATAGGTGTTAGTCATTTCAAAGGACATGCCATGACTGGTTTAGGCGGAACGTTGAAGAACTTAGGCATGGGCTGTGCTTCTAGAGCTGGTAAACTGATGATGCATTACGATGTTGAGCCTGAGGTAAACGTAGATAAATGCATAGCTTGTGGTGAATGTGCCAAATGGTGCCCCGCAGATGCTATAGAAGTGAAAGAAAATGCAGAGATAGACTTGGATAAATGTATCGGTTGTGGAGAATGCAATATCGTCTGCCCAACAGGTGCGATAAAGGTGGAGGATTCATCTTCAAATATAGATCTTCAGGAGAAGATAGCAGAGTTCGCTCATGGTTCTTTGATAGGAAAATACGATAAATCATTATTCTTTAATTTCATCATGGATGTAACTCCAGAATGTGACTGTCCTCCATGGAGAAGTTATCCGATGGTACCAGATATTGGGGTAATAGCTTCCAAAGATCCAGTGGCTGTTGAACAGGCTGCTTATGATTTGGTAAAGGACGAGAAAGGAAGGGATTACGATTCTGGTGTCGACAAATTCAGAGAAGAACATGATGTTGATCCAACAGCACAGATAGTTCATGCAGAGAAAATAGGTATGGGAGAACGGGAGTACGAACTGATAGATATATCCAAATAAAACCCATTTTTCTTTTCAATATACCTTAAATTTATTAGTACCCTGATTTTATGAGGTATTACAGACAGAACAGGTGCTGTAAGATGGAAAATGACGTTATCACAATCGTATCAGGACTTCCACGCTCTGGAACCTCGATGATGATGAAGATGCTCGATGAAGGCGGATTAGAACCTTTAACAGATAATGTAAGGACCGCTGATAAAGATAATCCAAAAGGTTATTACGAATTCGAAAGGGTCAAGGACTTACCTGAAGATACTGAATGGCTCGATGATGCTAAAGGAAAAGCTGTAAAGGTTCTGGCGGAGCAGATCAAACATCTACCAGAGGGATACAATTACAAAGTGATCTTCATGGAGCGTAACTTGGAAGAGATAATAGAATCTCAGAGAAAGATGCTGATACGTCAGGGCAAGGATCCTGACAAAGTATCTAGAGAAGAACTTAGGGATATGTTCACCAAATATCGAAGGATACTGAAGAACGAGATCAGCAGCCATCCGGATATGGAAGTAATCTACGTGAGCTATAACGATATAATGAGTCATCCAGAGGTGAGCGTGGACAGTATAATAGCGTTCCATAATGGTGAGCTCGATAAAGATAAGATGGTCAATGTAATCGATGAGGATCTTTATAGGAATCGGGCTGAATAATTTTTAGATTTATATCTTCTTTTCTACTTTTCGAATGAAAAAAGTTATAGATAACTAGCAAATCAGGTTAAATAACATTCGTGATATTATGACTGAGAAAATTTTAGTTACAGGCCCCTTTGGCCAGATAGGATCTGAGTTGGTTCCAGAACTGCAGGAACGACATGGTAAAGAAAATGTTGTCGCTCTTGGACACAGACATATACCTGATGATTATGAAGGTGTTTTAGAGACGGGAGATGTTAGGAACAAAGAAGAGATGGAAGAGATCATCGAAAAGCACGACATCACTCAAGTTTATCACTTAGCTTCACTCTTATCAGCGATAGGTGAGAAGAAACCGAACCTCGCTTGGGACGTGAACATGGAAGGTCTCAAGGTATTCTTGGACCTCGCTGTTGAACACGATATGAGGATGTTCTGGGCGAGTTCCATAGCTGTTTTCGGACCTACATCACCACAGCACAACACTCCTCAAAGAACGATCTTAGAACCGGTCACCATGTACGGAGTGACAAAAGTTTCAGGTGAGTTACTCTG
>CAZEXI010000137.1:0-2395 GCA_964516805.1 uncultured Thermoplasmata archaeon | reverse complement strand
AAGAAAGAATATCTCTTCGCAGAAGAGTACATCAACACAATCAAAAACAACAACGCGAAGGCAACACTTTTCGTTACTGGAAAAGCGATAGAAGAACATCCTGAGCATTGGAAAAAACTATCAGAAAACGCAGAGATAGGAGGACATACCTACTACGCACTACAGCCACCAACGGTATTCTATGCCTACAGAGACTTACTATCTCGTTTTGGACATACCTACGCACCTATCCTGTATCAGATAATAGATATCTCAAAAACGGTAAAGGCATTCAAAAACGCAGATATCCCTATGAATTCATGGAGAACTCACGGGTATCGGGGAGACAAAGTCACTGGTAAACTCCTACCTGACTTCGGCATCAAATTTATCTCAGAGATAAAAAAAGTCCCAAGCGAACAGCTTACCAACTTACCTATCACATGTTATCCGGACGATCACATATTCCTAGCCACAAAAGATGTGAACAGATACAACGAGCACAAAGAGATAAAGATGGTCAAAGAAAGCATTTACAACAACATTGAAGAAAAAAACGATCTAATCCTCCAGCTTCATCCCGGAAGCATGAAAGTTTACGATGACTTCCAAACTCTCAAAAACATATTAATCAAACTAAAAACAAACGACTACGATTTCAAAACTATCACCGAGATGGGTAACAAATTCAAAGATGGTCTAGAAGAATCACCTGATGCTCTCAAGTATTACTATTCTGATTAAAACAACGAAACAATTATTTAATCCCATGAAAGTTGTACCTTCATCATGAAGTTAGCTGTTGTAGGTTTAGATGGTGCAGCCTTTGAGTTATTAGACCCCTGGATTGAAGAGGGAATTTTACCTAATCTAAAGAAGTTAAAAGAAGAAGGAACTTACGCAGATATGGAATCTGTTTTACCACCAGTCACCTCACCTAACTGGAAAGCTTACGCTACTGGAAAAAACCCAGGAAAGCTCGGTATATTCTGGTGGGAAAATATTGATTTTAAAACTCAGCGTGTCTATTATCCAACTGAAAGAAAATTCCTCCACGATGAGATATGGGATTACCTCGATTCAAACAACTTCAAAGTCGGCATAATGGGGATGCCAACAACATACCCACCGCATCCAATCAACGGTTTCTTCGTATCTATAGGACCCGATGCACAAAAAGATGATTTTACTTATCCTTCCCAAATAGAAGACGAACTCACAAGCAAATACAATGTAAAGGTACAAACGGACGCCATGATAAAGTCCAATCCAGGACAAGCTTCTGAAGAAATCTACAAGATAATAGAAGGTCAGTTCGATGCTGCTCTAAACTACGCAGAAGAATACGATGTCGACTTCCTACAGATCTCTATTTTCCATATCAACGTACTCCAACATTTTTTCTGGAATGATGAAAAAACAAAAAAAGCATGGAAGATTATTGACAAAAAAATAGGTGAAGTATACAATAGAGCAGACAACGTCCTTTTCATGTCTGACCACGGATGTAACAAAATCGAACACGTCTTCAATATAAACACGTGGCTGGAAAAAGAGGGATACCTTAAAACCAAATTCAATTTCAGCGATCTCTTAAATATGTTCAACCTCAATAAAGAAAGATTAGCTAGGATAGCAAAAAAACTACATCTCAAAGATTTCCTCAATAAAGTCTTACCCGAATCTACTAAAGCCAGCATTCCTTCAGATAGCGGAGAGATAAAGAAAGAAGGTAAAACATCAAAGATAGACTGGGAAAGAACGAAAGTTTTCGCCAGTGGACAGGGTCCTATCTACATAAATAAAGATGCTGTAAACGATGTTGAAGCATTAAAATCAGAACTGATAGATAAACTAGAAAAAGTAAAAGACCCAAAATCCGGGGATAAAATAGTCAAAAAGGTGTACAGAAAAGAAGAGATATACGAAGGAAAATTTATAGATGCAGCACCTGACCTGATAATAGACCAGGAAAAAGGCGTACACATACCTGGAGGCATAGGTAAAAAAGATATTTTTGATTTTTCTGAAAAATGGAAAGCAGAAAACAAAAAACATGGTCTTTTTGGAGCCGTCGGTAAAGACATAGACGATTTGGGTAAAATAAAGAACGTCTCTATTTTAGACCTTGCTCCCACCATACTGTACATGTACGGTGCACCGATACCAAAAGACCTGGATGGAAAAGTTATCAAAAAAATCTTCAAGGAAGATTCAGAGATACTAAAAAGAGATGTCCAATACAGATCGATAGATGACGAAAAACAAAAGCTGAAAGGAGTCATCTCTAGTCTTAAAGAAAAAAATATATAAAAATAAGAAAACTTTTTAACTTCAATTCAACTAATCCTTCAGATAAGGTATCATGAAAAAAATAGGGATATTGGTAGAAAACAGGCTTCCTCCAAACATAAAA
>CAZEXI010000136.1:0-2411 GCA_964516805.1 uncultured Thermoplasmata archaeon | reverse complement strand
GATCGTCAAATTACATGAATCAGGTCATTCTATATCTGATATTTTAGATATCTACTCTTCCCTAAAGAACAAAGATGTAGAAGCAGCACTCGAATATGGTAAAGAAAATGAGATCTCTTAAAAGATATCTCTAATCATTTTTCTCCACTAAATGACTTTCATATTACTAATACCGTCTTCTATGTTCTACTTTTTCTGTTTATTCATAGTGCCTTTCTTTCAATAAAGCGTTTTTTAATCATCGCCTATAATCCAAATTCAAATTTTAACCACCTTAATAGAGCAAATAGATCAGAATCTTTCACCGATAATACGTATATACGAAAAAACATATATACTGTATAACAACATACGTAAATTGTGACATAATCACAAAAATCAAACATTATTTAAAAAAGGAGAGAAAATATGTTGATAGAATTTAGTGTGGAAAACTTCAAATCTATAAAAGAAAAACAACCTCTAAACATGGAAGCTACATCAGATACTTCGTTAGATTACAATTTAATTGAGTACAAGGATCAGGCCAATAAAAAATATAGACTGTTGAAAAGCAGTGTTTTATATGGTGCCAACGCATCTGGTAAAAGTAATGTACTGGAATCTTTGATGGTGTTGAGACAACTAGTAAAAAAATCTCATGAAAATCAAAAAGGAGATAAATTAAGAAGAGATCCATATAGGTTCAAAGAAGAATATTTATCAAGACCAACTAAATTCGATATAGTTTTCATATATGAAAATATAAAATACAACTATGGATTGGTTTATGATGAAGAAAAAGTAATAGAAGAATATCTATATTACTATCCAAAGGGTAGGAAATCACAAATTTTTGAAAGAAAAAGCACAGACAAGTTCAAATTTAATAAGGATAAAAAAGAACAGAATATGATTAAAGAAAGAACTAGAGATAACGTTCTCTACCTTTCTAGTTCTACACAATTCAATTACGAAAAAACAACAAAAGCTTTCGATTGGTTCAACGAAAAACTTCAAGGGATAGGTCCAGGAGATTATACAAGGTTGACTGAATATACATTAAATAATCTAAAAAAGAACAACAAATTTAAAAATAAGATACAAAGAGCTCTAAAAATAGCTGATTTTGGAATCACAGATATTACTGGTAAAACTGAAAAAATATCAGTTGATGAAATAGAAGATTTACCAATAAATGTAAAAGAATTAGGTTTAACAAAAGATGGAGAACTCGAATCTCTTGAAATCAATACAATTCATGAATTAGAAAAAGTAGAAGGAAGTCTACCATTGTTTAAAGAATCGGAAGGAACACAGAGGTTCTTTTCGGTCATTGGTCCAATAATAACAGCTCTACAAAATGGAGAAGTTCTGATAATAGATGAGCTAGACACAAAACTACACCATATGTTAAACAAATTCATAATCGAACTATTCCATGATCCAGAAGAAAATCCAAATGGGGCACAATTGATATTCACAACACACAACACAAATCTACTCGATCAAGATCTTTTCAGAAGAGATCAGATATGGTTTACTGAAAGAAATCCTAAAACAGCAGCTACAGACCTATATTCATTAGTAGAGTACAGCCCGAGAAAAGACAAAGATATCGAAAAAGGATATCTCGTAGGAAGATATGGTGGAATACCATTTATAAGCAATAAAAAGATACTAAAAGAAGGGAGTTAGACACCATGTCTAGAAGGGTCAGTTTAAGAGAGCCAAATGATATTTTGATAATAGTTTGTGAGGGTGAAAAAACAGAAATCAATTACTTCGAAAATTATAGGAGAAGAGGATGTGGTCTCAAAATACAAACTCTAAATAGCTCTAAAAACGATCCAATTAATCTAGTAAAATATGCGAGAAGACAGATCTCTAAACATGGTCTTGATTTAAAGGAAGGAGATCAAATCTGGTGCGTTTTTGACGTGGATCAAAATGAAAATAATATAGATAAAGCTGTAAATGAAGCTGAGAAAAATAGTATAAATATTGCTCTATCCAATCCTTGTTTTGAAATTTGGTTCTTATTACATTTTGAGTTCCGCCAAACAAATCTAAGCTGCAGTAATACAATTACCAATCTTAAAAAGTATATAGAGAATTATTCTAAAACCGATGATATTTTTGATAAACTTATAGATCACAGACAAACAGCTATATCTCACGCAAAAAAACTAAATGAAATTCATGAAAGAAGAGGTAATGAATTGTATTCTCACGAAAGTAATCCATCTACTCAAGTTTTCAGATTGGTAGAATACATATTGGATTATACCGATTGCTGTGATTAAGGTAGTAATTTTCTTAGAATGAGTTAATTTTTAATGAATATTACATAGATACAAGGTAGAATGCCTCCGACTTTCTGAGGAAGCGAAGCTACCTCGTCATGAGAGGAATTTTTAATTCCTCATAAT
>CAZEXI010000135.1:0-2466 GCA_964516805.1 uncultured Thermoplasmata archaeon | reverse complement strand
ACGATAATCACCCTCCCTCCCTTTTTTTGTGAGGGTCTTACTTTTTCACTATTTTAATTTTGTTATATCAGAGAGACTTTATTTTAGTAAGTGATTGTTATAATAGGTTGTTCTTCTTGACAAACATTTTTATATAGTTTTCTTTTGATAGGGTAAGGTTTATAACCAAATGCTTAATTATGACGGTTGGTGAAAGAGAATGAAGCCAGGACAAATGGGATACGACAGAGGAATAACGGTCTTTTCACCTGACGGTAGACTCTTCCAGGTTGAATACGCCAGGGAAGCAGTTAGAAGAGGAACTACTACCGTAGGTATAAAGGTTGAAGGCGGTGTTGCCTTGGTCGTTGATAAAAGGATATCTAGTGATTTAGTTGAACCAAGTTCTATAGAGAAAATTTTTAAAATTGATAAAAAGATCGCATTAGCCACTTCTGGACTTGTTGCTGACGCTCGTGTTTTAGTTGATTATGCTAGGGTTCAATCTCAGGTTAATAGAGTATCATATAATGAAAGGATTGACCTTCAAACTCTTGTGAAGAAGATTTGTGATTATAAGCAGACTTATACACAGTACGGTGGAGTTAGACCATTCGGTACAGCACTATTAGTAGCTGGAATGGATGATGATGGTGCTCATTTATACGAGACCGACCCTAGTGGTGCATTCATGGCTTACAAGGCAGGAGCAATAGGCATGGATAGAGAGGAAGTTCAGGAGGTCTTTGACCACGAATACAGAGATGACCTCACTTTAGATGAAGGTATCAAATTGGCATTGAAAGGTCTAGAGAGAGCTAGTGAAGAAGGACTGAACAGTGAATCTTTAGAAGTGTCAGTTATCAAAGATGATGAGAACTTTACAAAATTGAGTAAAGAAAAGATAGAAGAATATCTAGAATCTCTAGAAGAGTGAATAATCAGGGGGAGATCCTTTGGGTAAGAAAGACTTTCAAAAAGAGCACACCGAAACGTTACTCGATGAATACGTAATCGCTAGATATGAATCACATGGAGAGCATTTCGAAATCCTCGTAGAACCCGATGCAGTTGAGAAGTTCCGCAGCGGAAAAGATATAGATTTAGATGAAAATATGCCTGCGGACAAGGTTTTTTATGATGCTAAAAAGGGTAAAGTCGCTTCTAATGCGATGATAAAGAAGGTTTTCGAAACAGAAGATATAGAAGAAATAGCTAAAATGATAATTGAAAAGGGAGAAGTCCAGATAACAACAGAACAGAGAAAGGAGAGACAGGAACAAAAGAGAAAAGACATAGTCAACAGGATCGTTAGAAACGCATATAACCCCCAAACAAAAACTCCTCATCCACCCCAAAGGATAGAAAACGCCATGAAAGAAGCTAACGTTCATATAGATCCATTCAAGCCAGTGAGTAAGCAAGTGGATGAAGTAGTTGATGAGATAAAAGGTTTGATACCTTTAAGTTTCAAAAAACTCACTTTTTCTATTTTGGTAAGAGGAGATCTTTACGGTAAGATTTACGGATATCTTAAAGAAGTTGGAAGGATCGAAAGTGAGGAGTGGTTAAATGACGGTAGATGGCAGGGAATAATTAAAATACCTGCAGGTCTACAGGATGAAATGTATGAGAAATTAAATAATATGACTCATGGTGAAGCAGTAATAGAATTGATTGATAAATGATAAAAATATGAATGTGTAAAAATATAATTTTTAATTTGTTATTAGGTGTAAAATATGAGCGAAAATGAGGAAACGGAAAGAGAACTTCTTTTACCTGGAGATCAGATTGATGAAGAAGATGTTAAACCAGGTAGAGGAACGTTCAAAAAAGACGGTAAAATATATGCAGCAAAATTGGGCGTTAAAACATTGAGGTCAGGTTACGTTAATGTTGCAGCCCAGAGTGGTAGATATGAACCACAGGCTGGAGATAAAGTTATTGGTACAGTTACAGATTTAAATTCATCTTTTTGGATGGTTGATGTTAACGCACCAAATCTCGCAGTACTGCATGTAAACGATGTACCGTGGAGAGTTGATTATGGAGATACTGCTAGTTATATAGAAGTAGGCGATGCTGTTCTTGTTAAGATAACTAGCGTAGATGAACAGATGAAGATGCAGGTCACTATGGATGAAAAAGGTCTTCGCAAATTGAACGAAGGTCAGATAATAGAAATACCTCCATCCCAGGTACCTAGAGTTATAGGTAGAAAGGGATCTATGATATCCATGTTGAAAAAGTACACTGGCTGTAGAATTTTTGTCGGTCAGAATGGCAGGATCTGGATAGATGGTGACCTTGAAGGGCAGTATCTTGCAGTAAAAGCGATTCAGATGATCGAAGAAAATGCTCAGGTTGTTGGCTTGACTGAAGCGGTAAAGCAGTTCTTGAAACGAGAAACAGGTAAAGATTTGGAGGACTAAATATGGGTAGTAATAAAGATATTGATTTGATTGATGAAGATGGTAAAAGATT
>CAZEXI010000134.1:0-2475 GCA_964516805.1 uncultured Thermoplasmata archaeon | reverse complement strand
TCTTAGAACCGGTCACCATGTACGGAGTGACAAAAGTTTCAGGTGAGTTACTCTGCCAGTACTACCATGAAAAGTACGGATTGGATGTAAGAAGTCTAAGATATCCTGGATTGATAAGCTGGAAAGAAGAACCTGGAGGAGGAACGACCGATTATTCAGTAGAGATGTTCTATAAAGCGGTACAAGGTGATGATTATACATGTTTTGTTACCGAGGATACTAAACTACCATTGATGTACATGGAAGATGCGATCCGTGGAACACTGATGCTCATGGATGCTGATGAAGAGGATATCAGTGTTTGGACAAGTTATAATCACGGTGCATTAAGTTTTACAGCAAAAGACTTGGAAGAAGAAATCAAGAAGTACTATCCAGATTTCGAAGTTTCCTATGAACCTGATGAGAGACAGAAAACAGCAGACTCATGGCCAGATACAGTAGATGACTCACCTGCTAGAGAAGACTGGGATTGGGATCACAAGTACGGCTTAGAAAAGATGACGGAAACAATGATCGAAAATCTAAAGAAAAAATTAGAGTGAATACTTTTCACTCCTCTTTATTTTCCTATTTTTTAATCAACTATTCGGGTTCGGAGTTTTAACCACCAGTACCTTAGTATCCTCATCAGATTCGTTTTTAACAGTATGAGGTATATCCTTTGGACTGAGCACTATATTTCCTGCGGATACATCTTTCTCTTCATCACCAACTTTAATCGTAGGTGTGCCTTCTATCACGTAGAAGAACACATCTACAGGTGTTGTGTGTACAGGAAGACCTTGTTTTGGTTCAAATGCCAGTAAAACGACCTGGACTTCATCCTGCTGTATCAATCTATCCGGTGAGAACTCTTTTTTTGCTTTATATTCTTCCGTATTTATTATTTCCATATTCATCACCTTATTTTTTAATTTTTTGTTGACATATATCATCTCCACTTAATATGGAACTTTTTTGTTCAAAGTCTATATCTTCCCCAATAACATCTTTCATTATATCTTTATGAATTCCACATATGTATCTAGCAAATTCCTTTGAAACATCGGAAAATATGCAGTTTCTGTATTCGATCAAAAAGCCATCCTCTTCTTTTTTATAAGAACTGAAGAATCCCAGACCATTGAAGTTATCAACAAGCTTTTTTAATTTTATTTCTATATTTTCATCCTCATCATCAGGTTTAAGGTATTCTTCAAGATCGTTTCCTACTTTTTTCATTAAACTTTCCATCTTTTCTTCAGAAAGTTCATCCTCTAGCCTTTTGATCAATATATTTAAGAGTAGACCGGTCTCTTTTGGAAATAGTTCTAAACCTTTTTCAGATAATTCATAATATTTTTTAGGCCTCCCTTTTGAGGCTTTTTCAAAGTGATGTTTTATAAGATTTTTATTTTCTAGCTTTTGGAGATGTCTTCTAACTGCACTTTCATTTATACCTAATTTATCTTTTAACTGCAGAGCAGTCGATTGATTTCCCAATAAATAATTGAGTATCTCTGTTCTGGTATTGTTCGAAGGCATCTTTATCTTCGCGATCATATTTCTCATCATATGTGTAATAGAGGATAACCTTTATATACTTTACGCACATTATTGTGTTTAAAGTGATATTATGCCCGAAAAGATGCACGACCCTAATACGAAAAGAAAGAAAAACTCTCGTGAAAAAGTCGATGAACTGAAAGGTAGATGTAACGGGAACAGGTCCTGCTATTGATATGGAGGAAAGCAAATGACAGAAGAGGGGGTAAAGAAGATAGATGTGGTGGGTGAAACCTGCCCAGTCCCATTGGTCGAAACGAGAAAAGCTATTAGGAATGCTGAAGAAGGCGACATTATTGAGGTAGTAGGAAATCATCCAGCATCAAAAGATGAGATCCCTATGGCGATAAAAGAGCTCGGACTCAAACTGCTTTCAGTTGAAGATACAGATGACGGTTGGTTGATCAAGATAAAGAATACGAGGGGGTGATAGATATGCCTGAAAAAGCCACTATCATCGTCCATAGTGGTGAGATGGATAAGGTTTACAGTGCTCTGATAATCGGAAATGGAGCACTTTCAATGGGCATGGATGTATCGATGTATTTCACTTTCTGGGGATTGGAGCGGTTGAAGAAGGGAAAGTTGGACAAGGGTCCCTTATCCAAGATGAATTTTCTAGGATTGGGAAAATGGTTCATGAAGCGGAAGATGAAGAAGAAAAACGTAAGATCCTTAGATAAGATGCTAGAAGACTTCCATGAACTGGGAGGAAAGATACTTGCGTGTGATATGACCATGGATATTATGGGTGTAGATAAAGAAGAATTGAGGGACGATGTAATCACTGAGTATTGTGCTGTAGGCACTTATGTTAAGGAGGCGAAAGAGTCGGATGTGACTCTTTTTATTTAAAGAGGTGTTATGATGAGTGAAGAAACGATATATTTGGATAACTCTGCATCAACAAGATTGGATGAAAGAGTT
>CAZEXI010000133.1:0-2508 GCA_964516805.1 uncultured Thermoplasmata archaeon | reverse complement strand
ATCCTGTTTCAATTATCTCTTTTATTTTACCTTCCATAGCTTTTCCTACACCCTCGATATCCCTTATATTTCCCTCTTCATAATAATCAGACAGGTCATCTTTCAAAGAATCTATATTCCTAGCAGCTTTCCTATAAGCCCTAGGTTTGAAG
Organism: uncultured Thermoplasmata archaeon; assembly: GCA_964516805.1. Taxonomy (GTDB): domain Archaea; phylum Thermoplasmatota; class Thermoplasmata; order Halarchaeoplasmatales; family Halarchaeoplasmataceae; genus CAYSTL01. Next base: position 2,356 of record CAZEXI010000133.1, on the reverse strand, counting down.
TTCACCCCCTTTAATTCAAGTAAATCTGCGATCTCATAAAATATATCTGAAACTTTCTTGTTTATCATATTCTTGAAAAGGTCATGGAAGATATTTTAAAATTTTCATCACAAATTTTCAATAGATGGAATAATGACTTATTTTAAATAATCCTGACAATATTAACTATAGAGCGATGAGTGATATTAAGAAAAAACCAGGTATACTAAACATGATCAGAGCACCATTTTTATTTGCCATAGTTGTACCTTTGGTCTCAGGTACACTCGTATCTGTTTCAATCTCAGAATCATTTAATCTGATAGGTTTCGTTCTCGTATTCATAATTGGCATCAGTCTTCATATAACCACAAACGTGTACAATGACATTTATGATACGATACAGGGTGCAGATAATAAAAAATCCATGAAAAACGAGTTCAGTGGGGGTTCTGGGATAATAATAGATCATCCTGAACTTCGTTCAAAGATGTTTTTTATCGCTAGATTCGGGATAGTGATAAGCGTCATAAGTGCTTTTCTATTGATGTTTTTCATCGATTCAAATCTATGGCTCCCTCTCTGGATAGTGATAAGTATATCTGTATTTCTAAGCAAATATTACACAGCAGGACCTGTTAAACTTGCGTATCGAGGTCTAGGCGAGATAGCAGTTTGGTTTGGATTTGGTCCACTCGCCGTTTTGCTATCAGGTTTTGGTCAAAATTTAGGTCTTCATCCGATTTTACTGGCAATCTCACCTATAACCGGTTTTGGAACTCTTTTCATAGTCTGGATGGGTGAAATGGTAGATCTTCCATCGGATATCAATGGAGGAAAAATAGGGTTAGTAGCAAGATTAGGTTTTAAAAGATCGCGATATGGTCTTATGTTTATACATATTTTTGCTTTGATAAATATAGTTTTAATTTCTCTGATTATAATTAATCCTGGATGGCTCTTATTGATCGCTCTACTGCCCCATTCCATTTTCCTTCCAATGATGTGGTACAGATTGAGAGAAATGAAACAATATACGGAAAAAATAGAAAAAGTATCTCACATCAATTTCAAACTTTATGCACTATTCTCTTTCTTTTTGATGGGTGGTTATGCTTTGGATCTGTTCTGGAAATTCTATTTTTAAACTACAATCTCAATATGGCTCCCTTTTCTAACAAGTATTTTATAACGGCAGGAATGGGTCCAGGGATTCCAAAAAACGGTAATGAAAGTATTCCATTTATATCTCCTAAACTTATAACCAATGGAACTCTTAATTTGCTATAAGTTTTGAGAGTTCGATTTTCTTTCATTCTAAATATATTTTCAGATATGATCTTAGAATGCGAATCAGCATTATGTCCTGTTTTTTCTTCTTTTATATCCGTTATATCCCCACCAGCAAAGATGTTTGAATAACCTTTGACTTGAAGAGACTCGTTAACACTCAGAGAACCATTTTCTGCGATTGCAATTTCATCAAGATCAGAGTATAAACCCTTATCATAACTAAGACCTGTACTCCATATACATACATCAGCTTCAACTTCATTGCCTTTATTTGTTTTAAAAATATCATCTATATTATCAACTACTTTCTCATTAAATCTTATATTCACACCTTTTTTCATAAGAAATTTCTCTGCAAAATAAGAGGCAATCTTTGGATTTCTTTCTATCAATCTATCATGTGAATGAACCAAAGTAACTCTCTTACTGGTCTTAGATGCAAGCTCACTAGCAACCTCTGTACCGATAAGTCCGCCACCTACTATCAATACTCGCTCAGAATTTCTAACTTTTTCTGAAAGTTTTTTTACTTCTTTGATAGAACTTATTGTGAAAACATCATTTTTATTCTTCAAAAATATGGGATACTTTGCACCAAGTGAAATCACCAAAACATCAAAATCGACTTTTTCTTTCTCAGTGAACACCTGACTTGGTGTGATCTTTTCTACTTCACCTTTTATAAGATCAGTATGATTTAAAAATTGAGAATAAGGCTTGATAATCTTTTCTTGATAACCAGGGACTGTAATCAATTTAGGTAAAGAAGGATAGTACTCATAATATTCTACTTTATCTATCAGGGTAACATCTATGTCTGGTTCACTATCCAATCGTTTAGCAATCATCGAACCACAGAATCCTCCTCCTGCGATTACAACTTTCATCATTATTTTATAGATTTTTAAGAAGATAAATAGTTATTGTATATTTTAAGAAACAAAGCGAAATGGACCCAGCGGGACGAGTTAATTTTAGCTTAAAATTAACGAGCGTGAGGAACCTGTTTCTCACAGTTTTCAAATACCGTGGTTCACTGAGCGTAAGCGAAGTGGACCCAGCGGGATTTGAACCCGCGGCCTTC
>CAZEXI010000132.1:0-2531 GCA_964516805.1 uncultured Thermoplasmata archaeon | reverse complement strand
TGAGGAAGAAGACCTGGAAAAACTAGAAAAGACAAGAGAGAAAGAATATGAAGAGTACAAGAAAAGTTCGGATTGAAAAATTTTTCAAAATGACATCTGTCATCAAAATAAAATGACACTTGTCATAATAAAATATAAATGACACTTGTCACATAAATGATATGACAGGTGTCATTGTGAGAGTTGAGAAACACGAGGAAGGTCTAGAAGAAGTATTAGATGAGATAAATACAGCTCTAGAAGACCCTAAAGGACTTAAAAGCCATCAGAGAAGATTAGCAATGATGTTATCTTTGGGCGCGTCAGAGTTGATAGAAATCTATTTTCATGAGCTTAATATCATGAAACCAGGGGCTAGAATCAAACATAATTGGATTAAAAAGAAGGACCCTTATCAAAAATTAAAAAATCAGATCACAGGTGATCTAAAAGAGATAAAAAAACTAGAGTCAATATTAGATAAAGCAAGAGAGATAGAGAGGAGCAGGAATGACATAGCATATGGTTCTCCTGTAGAAGACGAAGAAACTATAAGGAAAAAAATAAACCTGCTCTTTGATATAAAAGAAATCATAGAGGATGAGGTAGGTGATATAATTGAATGAAATACTCAAAGCTTATGCAGTAAGATTTACCTCCTTTTTGATAGAAAAATTAGGTAAGGATACCTCCGAAATAGATAATATAATTCTGTATGGAAGCGTTGCAAGAGGTACAGCTGATAAGGAAAGCGATATTGATATATTTATTGATACATCCCATAACATAAAGGAAAGAATTAATGAAATCTTAGAGGAATTTTACGATAGTCGAGAATATACTCTTTTCAGATCGAAAGGCGTAAACAATGAAATAGAATTAAAGATCGGAGAATTGACTGAGTGGAAAGATCTTCACAGAAGTATTTCATCTTCTGGAAAGGTACTGTGGGGTAGGTATAAAACAACTGAAGAACCTATAGGGACTGAACATAAGATCATATTCTCATGGGATAAAATAGGTCGGAGCAGAAGTTCATTTCTAAACAGACTCTATGGATATGAATCAAAGGATAAGAAGATTATAGGATTATTAGAGAAATGGGGTGGAAAGAAGATAGGTAAAAGCTCTATTATGATACCTATCCAACATAAGGAAGATATGTTGGGATTAGTAGAAGAATATAACGTGAATGCAAAAAATATAGAAGTTTATTCACTAGATTAAATTTTTCCACTCCAAAAAACAGTATATGTTCATCTATCTGATTGTTTACTCAGCAAGTTGAAATTATTGATTAGAATTAAAAAAAAGACCAATAAATCATCATAATCCTTCATCAAGTATTCTCTCTAATTCCCTAATGATTTCATTGAACTGATTTCCCTTCCTCATCATCACACTTCCAAATATCCATACACAACGATCCCATTTACTATATTATTTTTGAGTTCCTGTGGATAATCCTTTATATTTTCTTTTACGTGAAGTTGTATATCTCTTTTAAATTTTTCCTCAAATGGAGTAAGATCCACATCAGATTCCTTAGCTTGGATATAAAGATCTATATCACTTTCCTCTGTATCCTCGCCCCTGGCACTAGAACCAAATAATACGATACAATCTGGAAAGAATTTTTCTTCGATAAAATCTATTAGACCAAATTCTTGCAAACGATGCTGTATATCGATCTTTTTGTACAGCTTATATCTATCATTCTCTACCCTCTTATAGATGGGATAGGTTCTTTCACCTCTTTCGATTTCATCTTCTTTGATCAGATCTTCCTCTATCAATCTTTCAAGATGATTTTTTACTGAAGTATGGGCCAATCCAGATTTTTTGGATATCTCTCTAAGATAATGATCCTGAGTCGGTTCATCGAAAAAGACCTGTAAGACCTTCCATGTGCTATAATTTTGTAACATCTGTTACAATAATGTAATATGTGCTACATAAATGTAACGTAACATTCCATAAACCACCCAAATCCCACTCAAAAAACAGTTTAAATTTCCCAACGAATTACTAAAATTGATGACTGATACCGCAGAACTCATTTTACAAGCACCACTTCATCCTCAGAGACTACGTTTCCTCCGCAAAAGTCAGCAGTTATCCACCGAATTTCATAATTATCACCTACAGTTGATACCCCCATCACCCAGACCTCTTATTTCCTCTCTTCCATCAACTACACTTCATATGTTTCGGAATTCCGTAGGAATTCCAAATAGTCTTGGAAACTTGTTTCCAATATACTTGGAATTTTTACTTAAAAATTCCGAGGCTCGATGGAAAATCCAAGATTTTCCAGTAGATATCGAATCCGGTTGATTTACCCACTTTCATTATCAACTCCGGTTGACACTTCATATCTCGAGACAAACTTGTCGAGAGAGATTGGGAATTTCATTCCCATAGATATCATCTGTAGTTGATATCCACCGCATTTGATAACAAAATTATCCCTAAAGTCATCCACAAGGTCTAAGAGAAGCAGTACTACCCTTACTCTATCAAAGAAAAACACTCACAACTATCGATAGAAA
>CAZEXI010000131.1:0-2580 GCA_964516805.1 uncultured Thermoplasmata archaeon | reverse complement strand
AGATTACTGCTAGATCTTTCAGATTTCTCAGGTGAAACAATACAATTACGATTTAGAGTAGTTACAAATAACGTTCAACAACACTTCGCTACTGATCCGGAAACGGCGGGATACGGTGGCTTATACATAGACAATGTAGTAATCTCAGGACACACAATCTAACCTTTTTTCCCCTTTCTCAAGAAAGATTTTAATATATCCTACCCTTGCGGAAAATCGGTGCTAGAATGAGTAGAATTCCCGCTGATAAGGTTCATGAAGTTATGAAGAGATACACTATAGGAGATGGAATGGATATAGTATACGACCATGAGAAGAGCCATGGAAGTTATTTGTACGATGCAAAAAGAGATAAAGAATTTTTAGACCTTTTTACATTTTTTGCAAGTATACCGATAGGGCACAATCATCCAAAATTGATGGAAGATGATTTTCTTGACCATCTTAAAGAAGTGGCTATAAATAAGCCTTCTAATTCTGATATATACACTCGAGAATTAGCAGAGTTCACTGAAACCTTTGCTAACATACCAGCCCCTGATTATATGAAACACTTTTTCTTCATCAGTGGCGGTGCTTTAGCAGTAGAGAACGCCCTTAAAGTAAGCATGGACTGGAAAGTTAGAAAGAATTTCAACAAAGGATATGATGAGGAAGTTGGACATCAAGTTCTTCATTTCGAGGATGCTTTCCATGGTAGAACTGGTTATACATTGAGTCTAACGAACACTTTTGATCCAAGAAAATATCAATACTTTTCAAGATTTAAATGGCCAAGAATAGATGTGCCAAAATTAACTTTCCCAGTTACTGAAGATGTTTTAGAAAGAGTTAAAATGGAAGAAAGTGAAGCTATAAATCAAATAAACGAAGCTATTGAGAAAAACGGTGAAGATATCAACTCATTGATAATTGAACCGATCCAGGGTGAAGGTGGAGATAGACACTTCAGACCTGAATTCATGCAGAAACTAAGAAAGATTTGTAATGAAAATGAAATAATGTTCGTCTTAGATGAAGTTCAATCAGGTATGGGTATCACAGGAAAATGGTGGGCTCACCAACACTATGGCTTCGAACCAGATATAGTTGCCTTCGGTAAAAAAGCTCAAGTCTGCGGAATCATGGCAAACGAAAGAGTAGAGGAAGTTGATCATCACTGCTTTGAAGAATCCAGTAGAATCAACTCTACATGGGGCGGAAACTTAGTAGACATGGTAAGAGCACAAAAATACCTAGAGATAATAGAGGAAGAAAACCTCGTAAAGAACGCAGAAAAAGTTGGCAACTATCTTAAAAAAGGCCTACTAGATCTACAGGAAGAACACGACGAAGTAACGAACGTAAGAGGTAAAGGATTGATGTGTGCTTTCAACTTACCATCTACGGAACAAAGAGATGAACTAAAAGAGAAACTGTTCAAGAATGATCTATTGGTACTAAAATCCGGTGAAAGAGCGATAAGATTTAGACCACCACTTAACTTGACAGAAGAACAAGTAGACAAAGCAATGGGCATAATAGAAAAATCACTCAAAAAATGTCTATAAAACCCTTTTTTTACTAATTTAATTTTGATTCTATTTTTCCTCTTGCTGCGTTAACAACTATTATCCCATCAGTACCTTCTACGGCCCACAAAGGCACGTATACTATTCCTTTTTTATCTAGGACTATCTTTTCATCGGAAGGGACTTTTTCACTTTTTTCTACTATAGTCACTCCTTCATCTTCATATTTTTCTCTTTTTTTGATTGAAAAACGATCTTTTATAGCTCTTTTAGCCCTATCTCCGCTCTCTTCATCTGGTATATTGGGTTCGAGCTTTACGTGTGATCTTTTAATATCTTGAACGCTTTCAAAAGAGCTTTTCCAATAATTTACCTTGCCAGATATTGCGTTAATATACAGCTTCCCTTCAGTAACATCACCGTCACTTTTTTCAACTTTATATTTGAACATATAATGTGGCACCAATTCTAATCTATATTTGAATCCCTTGACTAATTTCTCTCCTAACTCAGAAACGTCCTGAAAATCCATTATAGGTTTAAGTATAGCTTCTTTAGATTGATGTTCTATATCGAATTTCAGGTCTTCATCAGGACCTTTTATTCCCCCTTCACCTTCTGTTATACCTTCCAATATAGATTTCTCTAAAGTCATGTTACCTGATTTTTTTGTTAATTTATCTCGATCCCATACCTTATAATCTACGTCTATATCTTCTAATAAATCGTCAGAAACATCTTCAAATATGACCAATATCCTCTCATCTTCAGCTTCTTTCAACCTTGTTATATCCTCATCATGAATTGTTTCTCCAGCTATAATGAAAGATCTTTTCTTATCTTCTAGAGCTGCAACTATCTTACCCTTCTCACTTGAGATTATATCGTAGCCTTCAAATTCTAAAATATCTTCCAACAATTTATAGAAATTTTTCACAGTTATCACTCAGTATGGGCTAAATTTTGTCATACTTGATAGAACCGCATACATCTCATTCCATTTAAATTTAATTAGAAGAGTACATTTACGATTCATACTAAATTATCCTCAATCCATGATTTGAAAAAG
>CAZEXI010000130.1:0-2736 GCA_964516805.1 uncultured Thermoplasmata archaeon | reverse complement strand
AAAGATGGCAGTTATCAACCGCGCTTCGCATGCAAAGGATAGCATTTTTACCTCAATTATACACAATAGATAATTACCTTTTCTAATTAGATAATTTGTCTTCCCTGCTTGTCTAATTAAATTTGATAAATTCATAACATAGTAAAATATATAATTGATAACTGGTCTTGGTATTATTGATTACAAAATATCTGACATAGCTTTATTCGAGGAGTGGATGGAAGTTGGCAGAAAAATATATTGGCAAGAAATTTGATTCAGCATTTTCCCGTGACCGATTGATATCTTCAGAGAGAGTTTTGAAAAATAAAAACATCTTGTTTACTGTTTCTATGAAAGACGATATACAGAACTTCTTAAATGATCTCGGTAAACTGAAAATCGAAAAAAAGGAAAAGAAGATACATAATGATTTTATTTACGTGGAAGGTAAAACCGATACAGAAAAGGTAAAAATAGGTTTCCATAGAGATGATAAAATAGGATTTTTTATCAGTGATATGAGAAAAAGTGATCAAATAAAAAGCAATCTTGAGAAACCTATCAGAAAAGTGAGGGATATAAGTCAGTTATGGATAAATCCTAATGTGCTGAATAGTATGGTGGATTCATTTTACAAAAATTATGATAACTTTAAAATCTCATGGTTTTCAGGTATTTACAAACCAAAAGGAGAAATGGGAAAAAATATAAGAAGGCCTGATAAGGAAAGAAGTTTACAATATAGTGGTGAAGATGGTTTAGAGTCATTTTTAGAACTTAGGGAAGAATTGGGCATCAAACCTAAAATAATGGAATTTTCTTTATCAAAAAATAGAAGATATCGTATTGATAATAGAGGTATAATAACCATTCGTGAGGGAAATTTAAAACCACTTTATGGTCCCATTAAAGAGGCTGTGAAAGAATTAGAACCATGGGCTGATGCTATTAGAGACTCAAAAATAGAAAGAAAACAAATATCTTTAACAGACTACACACTCAATCCAGATCTTATATCCCCTTGGAAGATGAAGATACCTAGATCTATATACAGTTATGAAGTCGATACTTTTGAAGACGAAATAGCAAACGATTGGAATTTTGCAACTTTGAGAAACTATTTGAATGAGAATAAAGAGGGAGTAGTAAAGAATTATTCCTCCCAGTACTTCGATAAAATCGATAATTCATCTTTTAGAGTTAATTACTCTGAAGAAAAGGGATGTTTTTCGATTTACCCTTATAAGAAGAAATCCTTCTCTGGAGGAATCAGGTTTGTTCAAGCGATGCGAGATCTAGAAAAAGATATAGTCGCTTGTTGAGAGAGGGATTCATGTGGACAGAAAATACGAGAATAAATTGAACGAACTTCAGGACAAAAAAAACCACAAAGGAGTTAGTAGACTTGAAAGATACAAAAATGATTTTGCATCAAGTGCAAGAGAAGATGTTAGGCAAAATATACAGATAGAAATAAATGAAAGTTCTAGACATGATGAAATAGTAGGTAAAATAGGATCTTTATTTTTAGATGATGATATTATAGAGGAAACAGGGTATAGATTAAAAACTTATGAACCTTTGTATGAAGTTCCGTTTAAGGAAAGTGGCCATAAAATAGGGGATCTGTTGATTTATAATTCAGAAAAGAATAACGCTTTGATTTTTGAAGTCAAAACAGGTTCTTTAGCAGGGGCCTTTGGAGAAATGAAGAATATAAAACAAACAGTATATGAAAAGCAAGAAAAACTTGAAAGAATATTAGGGGATAATTACTCTAAAGCTACTTGTGAATTCGGTTTGATAATGGATAAAAAAAATATTAGTGGGAGAATTAAAGATCATGTTGAAAATTCTCATGAACAAGAGATTCCATTATATCTATACCAATCTAACACCCTTTTTTTACACGATACTTGGACTTTGGGTGATAAGAATTTAGAGAAGAAGTTAAAAGAGGGGATATCTAAAGACGAGGGAAGTTCATCGACAATAACTCCAAATTCTCACGAATTTAATATACTTCATAATACTCTAATAGAAATTTTTAGAAAAAACCTTATTGCTGATAAAGAAAAGTCGAAAAATTTTTCAAAGGAGGAATTTAGGAACACATTTTTCGATTTAGTAACGATAACTCAGTTTCAAGAAAATTCTGATTTTGGAAAAGCTTTAAAACGTCGTGTTGATGAAATAATAAAAAAAGGACTTGAATACAATATTATAAAAAAGAACAATAAAAACAGATATAAAATATATGTTAGGGGAAAGAAGGATTATCAAAAGCTCATATCTAACATCAAAAGAAAATGGATAAATGAATATGTTGAGAAAAATTGGGAGAAAAGGGCTGAAAGAAAAGCTTATTTGAAATTTGAAAGTGAAAATAGGGATGAGAAAAAAACTTTAGAAGATTATTCATGAATCTCCTGAGATTTTAGATAATATAGAATTTAATAATGACTGAAATAGTTAATAAGGATTTAAAAACTTGTTAAAATAAGAAATCACTTTTAATTCATCCACTATTCCACTTCTTTAAATAATATTATGAATCTAATAAAAGAATATTTTAAACCCACCTAAACCCCCCTCAAACACAGCTTAAAACTATTTAACTCCTCAAAAACACCTTAAATTTCCCGATTAATTTATTGAATTGATGGCTGATGAAGCCCACCATTTCCCCCCATCAACCACCGTTCATAATACGAACGCCATCAGCTCTTCCCATCATCCAGAAAACATTTTAAA
>CAZEXI010000129.1:0-2768 GCA_964516805.1 uncultured Thermoplasmata archaeon | reverse complement strand
TTTACTACCCAGAAGTCATTTCCTCTAGCACCATATGTGATAGTCGATCCAGCTAACAAGTACCCCCCATCATCAGTCTGGATAACGGAATAACATTTTTCATTATAATTTCCACCGAATCCAGCATCCCATTTTTTTCTTCCTTTAGAGTCGGTTTTTATCATGTAGAAATCGTACTGTGCTCTACCTTGAAATGATTCACTTGAACCAGCGATTAGAAAACCACCGTCATCGGTCTGGATTATATCTTCAGCTTCGTCGTCAAATTTTCCACCATAAGTACGTCTCCACTCGGTGTATCCATTATTGTTTGTTTTTACAATATGAAAATTATACAATTTACCTTCTCCAAAAGAACGTGTGGATCCAGCTATTAAAAGGCCACCATCTTCGGTAAAGATAACTGACTTAGCAATATCTTTCCCAGCGCCTCCGTAAGACTTTTTCCACTCATCATTAAGTTGAGCTGAAGTAGGTTGAGGAATTATTAACATTGAAAATATGAAGAATAAAACGATGGTAAAGACCAGATGTTTATTTTTATCGAACAGCATTCTTTTTATCCTCCAATTTAAAATGATATGTAGATGAATTTTAACCATAGTATATATGGATTATCCCTGAGCAAATTAAATAAGTAATAAAATTTATATCTGAACAAAATTTATTGAAGATAGAACTAAAATTAAATGAACTGATTCGATTTCCGAGATCAGATGTATAATTCTACCAAAAGGGGTTAAAGAATTGGCGAAAAACGTTGTCTGGATCAATCTGAAGGAAAAAACCGAAAGCATAAGCGATAAGATCCATCCCTATTTCGAAGCTTACGGTTTACTTTCGACTGTAAGCTACTATCTGGGTATCTTGTGCGTTTTGTTAGCTGTATTACTGTTGATACCTGCTTTGATGGCTTATTTTCTAGATAATGAATTTGTTTTAGCTCAGTGTTTTCTGTACCCAGCATTGTTTTCTGGTGCTTTGGGATTTTCTTTGATGATATTGTTCAAGAAAAGAGAGTTATATCTGGGAGCTGCGATCACCCTTTCTGCTCTAGCCTGGCTGGTTATAGCTATAATCGGCGGAGTCCCTTTTTGGTTGACGAGAGTATTTTATGGACCTGAATGGGGATTGACTTTTATAAACGCAGTGTTCGAATCCATGTCTGGCTGGACAGCGACTGGACTGACCATGTACGGCCTACGTGTCGAAGGCTTACCGTACTCGATCTTATTCTGGCGCTCACTCATACAGTGGGTCGGTGGCGTTGGAGTCATCGTACTTTTCCTGAGTGTTTTAGTTGTAAGGACCGGTACAGTCGCTCATAGACTGTATTTAGCTGAAGGTAGGAGTCATCGCTTGGTTCCCAGTGTTGTTAAGACGACTCGTAGAATATGGGCGATTTATGCAGGCTATACCGGACTCCTAGCATTGATATTGATAATATTCGGTATGCCTATTTTCGATTCTATCAATCACTCGATGACAGCTCTAGCGACAGGTGGATTCTCCGTCAAGAATTACAGTATAATGACTTACCGTTTGGGGATGCATCCGAACGCATTCTGGCTTGAACTTTCTATAATGCCGTTCATGATACTGGGTGGTATATCTTTCGCTATGCATCATGAGCTCTTCGTTGGGAATATAAAAAGCTTTTTTGAAAATATGGAAGTCAAAGCGATCTTCATAATCATATTCATAGCTACTATCATCTTAGCTATAAGTTTAGGTCTAACTTTTGATTCCTTCAGATACGGTTCTTTCCAGGTGATAACTGCTTTGACAGGTACCGGATTCAATACCGCACCCGTGGGTACGTGGACCGATTTCCAGAAATTCATCTTGACTATTTTGATGATCTTCGGGGGAGGCTATGGTTCGACAGCTTCTGCTTTGAAGCTTCTGAGGGTTGTAGTCATATTCTATGCTCTTATCTGGCTGGTTCGTGAGTATCTGTTACCTGAATCTGTTGTTCAGAGGATGAAAGTCGGTGGAAATTATTACAGTCACGAACAGATAATGGATGTGGCCATATATGCAGTACTTTATCTCACAGTGCTAGTGGCCGGTGCTCTCGTATTCATGGCAGGTGGAGCGTCCGGAGTGGATGCGATGTTCGAAGTAGCATCTGCAGAAGGTAATGTTGGTCTCAGTGTAGGTCTGACCGGAGCTTCGATGCCGATGCATGAAAAGATAACGTTGATAATCGAGATGTGGGCTGGCAGATTAGAGATATTCCCTGTTTTAGTACTGTTGACCGCTCCTTTGAAGAAATTCTGATATTTAGATAATGCCTAATAAGTACTGATCAAATCCTGAGATGAACAAGATTATAGGTAATATGATACATCCCATCATGTGAACTCTTTTTATACCGTATAGAGGTGGTATGAGACCGATCGCTACGGATACTGAAGCCACCAATAAACCGACCGGTCCTGAGAATATAAAGATGAGTATTATCAAGAACAATATGATCCCTTTAGATATCTGTGAATATTCTATTTTTTTATGTATGCCTGAAAGGGCTTTACCGAACCATAGAGTCAATAGATATGCTATCCCTGAAGATAGTAGAACTGCGAACAATAGAAGAGCCATCAGCCAGGGTAGATTGAATAGAGTATCCCAGGCTGTAAGAAATTCTTCATTGATCTTGAAAACAGCCTGCATCGCTCCACTCCTGGCTTTCAATATCACGAATAAAGCTACTATAGTGAATATAGCACACGAAGTATCGACCGCTGAGACAGACATTATATACT
>CAZEXI010000128.1:0-2772 GCA_964516805.1 uncultured Thermoplasmata archaeon | reverse complement strand
TGGGAGAGGATTACCTCTCCTGCCCTATCTCCCAAGTCAGGGAGATAATTCAGCTTGAAGAAGTAACTCCAGTACCATCGACACCGCCTAAAATCCGGGGTATACTTAATAGAAGAGGAGAGATAATCACGATCCTTGATCTACCAAAAGTCTTGAACCTAGGTTTAAATCTTTCAGAGGCTGAATCTCAACTTATGATCTTGTATAGTGAGAATGAAAATATAGGTATAATGGTCTCTGAGGTAACAGAAATACCTACTATAAATACTGAAAATATAGATGAACCTTCGCAAGCTTTAGAAACGCCAGTCAACGAGAAATACCTAGAAGGTATCGTGAAAGAAGACAATAAACTGATATTACTTACAGATCTTTTAGAACTTGTAAGCAGTATAGCTGGTGAAGATATCAAAAAAGCAGAATCGGTAGCAGAGGAGATAGAGAACTAAAAAACCTTTTTTTCTTTAACATGGTCAAAACTGTAGTTATATGTGGAGGGCACGCCCAATTTCAGAGTAAAGCTAAAGATTTTATTAAAAATGGCAATGGAGAGACTGAGATAAAAACATTTGATTTAACTAAAAACCTAAGTGACTTACCAGAATGTGACCATCTTATTATCTACAGAGAAAGAAATATAAATCTAGAGAACATATTGAAAGACCTTGATATCACCAAAGAGGTCATTCTTGTAGGAAATATTCAAAGAGATGATAAGATGTTAGCCCATGATTTTGGAGTAAAGGATTTCATATATATACCAGAATGTGGAGGAAATCAACTAGATCCGTACATAAGAGAGATAGAAAAATCGATACATCCGAGTGGTGATGTACTTGGATTCTAGTATATCTATACTGATGATCGATGATGATGAAGGTTTTCTTGATCAGGGTAGTATATATTTAAAAAAGATGTTGGGACAAATCGATGTAAAAACTAGTATAACCGTTGAAGATGCTCTTAATAAGCTCGAAGACGAAGAATTTGATGCTGTTATATCTGATTACCAGATGCCAGAGATAGATGGACTCAGGTTTCTAGAGATATTAAGGGAAGAAAAAAATAGCGATATCCCTTTCATAATGTTCACAGGTAAGGGAAGAGAAGACGTCGCTATGGAAGCGTTGAATTTAGAGGCGAACAGATATATACAGAAAGGAGGAGACCCAACGAGTCAATACGGTTTATTGGCTGAAACGGTTAAACAGGAGATAGAAAGAAAACGATCAGAGGAAGAGGTTAGAAAATTATCGTCGATGGTCAAGAATTCTTCTGAAGCCATAATTTGTACTGATAAAAATTTTAAGATTACTTTTGTCAACGAATCAGCTGAAGAAATGTTCGGATATAGTTCAGAAGAACTAAAAGGAAAAACACCCGGTATATTGAATGCTGAAAAAGGTAAAGAAGATGTTCAAGAAAAAATATATGAAACAGTATCTACAGGAGAAACTTACAAAGACGTACACATAAATGAGAGAAAAGATGGAAGCGTTTTTTACTGTGAAATGAAGATATCACCTATAAAAGATGAAGAAGGAGAAATAGAAGGTTATGTCAGTTCTCAAAGAGATGTCACCGATAGAAAAGAAGCAAAAGATAGGGTAGGCCATCTGAACTCTTTATTGAGAGCTATTAGAAATGTGAATCAGATCATCGTCCAGGGTGAATCTTTAGAGAATATAATGCAGAATGCTTGTGATTTTTTGGTAGGTTCTAGATCATACCTCAAATGTAGTATTGGCCTGTTAGATGAAGAATCAGGAAGGATATCAAAGATAGCTGAGGCAGGTAATCATACCACAGATAAAAGTTGGTCCGTTAATTTTGAATCAGAAGGAGAAGCACCTTTGGGTGTAAAAAGAGCTATCAAAAGCGGTGATTTAGAGGTAGTGAAAACTGATGATATCGATTATTCAGATCATATTGATGAAGAAATACGGACCACTGCTACTGTTCCATTGAAGAGATATAAAAGTATAGTCGGTGTTATTCATATCGGTTTTAATAAATTTGTTAATATTGATGAGGAAGAAAGATCTCTACTTGAGGAGGTTGCTGATGACTTGGCGTTTGCTAGAGATAAATTATTGTCTGAAAGGGACCTAGAAGAGACTAAAACCAGGCTTGAATTAGCTCTAGATGCTTCTGATCATGGATTTTGGGATTGGGACTTAGATACAGATGAAGTATATTTCAATCCAAAATTCTATGAAATGTTAGGGTATGAGGAAGGTGAATTACCTAATTTGTACAATACATGGAAAGAGTTGATGCATCCAGAGGATAAAAAAGAAGTAATACCAGAGTTACTAGAAAAGATCGAAAATGCAGAGCATTTTGAAAAAGAATTCAGATTAAAAACAAAATCCGGGGAATGGAAATGGATATCAGCAAGGGGAAATACATACGAATTGGATGATTGTGGAGATCCTCATAGAGCTGTTGGAACTCATGTAGATATAGATGAAAGAAAAAGAGCTGAAAGAAAATTAAAAAAGAGTGAAGAAAAATTTAGAACTTTTACTGAAAAAGCACCGGTGCCAGTTTTCATACATCAGGAAGAAAAATGTATTTATGCAAATGATGCAGCTGAAGATCTTCTTGGATATGATAAGGAAAATATTTTGGGGGAAGAGATATGGGAATTTATTCATCCTCAAAGCAAAGATAAAGTGAGAGAAAGGAGAGACAGAAGGAGAAATGGAGAGGACGTAGAACCTACTGAAGAGTTTAAAATCACCTCAAAAAGTGGAGAGAAATACGTAA
>CAZEXI010000127.1:0-2867 GCA_964516805.1 uncultured Thermoplasmata archaeon | reverse complement strand
TCCTATAACATTAGTTAGTTGTACGTATAGATAAATAAACATTTGTGTTTTAAACCCTAAAGTTCATATCAATCATCATTAATTTATAACCATGTGTTTCGAACAAGTCAGCGGTGAAAATGATCAACATGATGTAAAAATATATACGATCAGTACCTGTGGTTGGTGTAAAAAGGTAAAAAAACTTCTTAAAGAACTGGATGTCGAATACAGATATACAGATATAGATACGATCGAAGGAGATAAAAGTAAAAAGATAAGGGACCAATTGAAGAAGTACAATCCAAATATCAGCACACCGACTATGGTAGTCGATGGAGGGGATGAAGTAATAATAGGGTTTCAAAAAGATAAGATAAAAGAGGTGTTGGGAGATGAGGAATAAAGAAGAGATGTTAGAGTTCGTTGAAAAAAATGCTGAAGAAAATGGATATTATGTCTGTCCAGATGAGGACTTACTTGATGATCTGTTAGAAGGACTAGTAAAGAATGAAGAAAGATATGGTTATGCATCATGCCCGTGTAGACAGGCTAGCGGTATCAAAAGGTATGATGTTGACATAATTTGTCCATGTGAATATAGGGACGCTGATGTTAATGAACATGGTATGTGTTACTGTGGTTTATTCGTCTCTAAAGAGCTGAAAGATGATCCTTCTAAGATGGGATCAATTCCAGAGAGAAGGCCTGCAGAGATAATCGAAGCTGGAATGGAGGCAAAGGAAAAAGGAGAGGAAAAGCCAAAACAAGAAACTACCAAAGCTGAAAAAGAAGACATAAAAGTTTGGCGATGCAGTGTCTGTGGATATCTAGCTGCAAGAGAAAACCCTCCGCCTGTATGCCCAATATGTAAAGCTAAGTCTGAAAGGTTTGAGGAATTTGACTTCGGATAAGGGTATGAAAAAAGAAATCACTGATCTAAATGATCCTAAGCAAAAATACTATTGAACTGGAAAAATATTGTAAAATAACTTATGATGATGCAGAGAGTGTGATTCATAGATGGGGGCATATATCTAGAGTAGCAGATGGAGCTAGATGGATCGTAAAAGTTAATGAAGGCTCAGAAGAAGAGCAGGAGTTAGCTTATGTCGCTGGTTTGTTACATGATATCGTAAGACCTATCACAGAGGAAAAATGTCATGCTGAAGAAAGTGCAGAAAAAGCAAGGCGAATTTTAAAAGATTTCAAATTTCAAGAAAGTAGTATATCTGAGATAATCAAGGCGATCGAAGATCATAGACGCCCTCCTGAAACATGGGATTCTATGTTACATCAATCTGTGTATTTGGCAGATAAAATATTTGAGCATATGGGAGCATATCTAGATTTTAGGGCATGTGTTTGGGCTGGAGAACTATCGCATACAGACTATAAGGATCTTGAACCTATCGAAGCAGTTCTTACATATTATGATAAAGCTTCTTCTAAATTTTTAGATAGTAAATTCCCAGAATTTACAAAGCCTATAGTTTCATATCAGCAACGTTGGAACGAAAAATTTCATAATGAACTTGAAAATGGAGAAAATTGGGCTGAGGATATGGCTGATAGACTTTACTATAAAGGGAAAGAAAAGGAAGATTTTGAGGAAACTTTGAAAAATTTTGAAACTAATTACAAAGAACAGAAAAGGTGGAAAAAGGAAATGATTTCTTATATTGATTCAGACCTAGATTCTAGTATATTCAACATGTTGATAAAGAAACCAAATTCAAGTGCTAAATTCTAGACCACCATCATCTTCTAAAACAACTCTTTTAGTTCCTTTCAAACTTATATTGATGTATTTATTACCTTGAGATCTTTCTGAAAATATATCTACTATCTCTTCTAAATCTAAAACCACTCTGTTGGATACCAATAGATCATTATCTACCCTGTGAAAACTTTTATTGATGAATTTTCGGGCTCCATCCTTTTCTAACCTTTCAACCTTCTCATCAGGATAACCATCTTCATCGATAGTTGTCTTCCACAATTTTCCATCTTCGGCCGACAATCCAAATTTGCCTGCCAATATAGGTTTGAATTTATCTTCTTCTATAACTTCATTCAAAATTTCATCTATACGCTCATCTAATTTCTCATCGGTCAAATTTTTCCCAGTATTTCGGAACTCTATTACTTCTTCCTTCTCCCAAAATTTGTATTTCCAGGCAGTGTTTCTTACTTCTCGATCCAACGTATTTAATATATCATTTAATTCCATAATAAAACCCCTTGATAATCTTATTTATTCACATAGGTAGGTTTCTAATTTAATTATTTCCCAAGAAAAAGATATTTTACTCTATTTCCTCTAAAGCATTATCGATCAAGTTTTTCCATTCATCATGTTCGTTTTTGACCTGCATCAATCGGTTTTTTTGTTCTCTTGAGATATGTTCATTATTTATTTGCTCTTCTAGTTTTTTTATCTTTATCCTTCTTCTTTCTTTTTCTAGTTTTAAATTTTCCAAAGCCTCTTCGAAAGAAATATCTACCCCTGGCAGATCATCATTTTCATTATCAGTTTGACATATTTTTCTTACGATCCTGATCAAATTAAACTCTTTATGGGGTATAGTATCGACCCTCATTATATATAATGAATAAAAGGGATATATAATTTACGTTGAATCTAAAATGATAAAACTGAATATAAATTATAGAAAAATAAAATTAAAAATTTTTCAGTCATAAAGTAAACAGGCTACTTCGACGTCCTCTACCTCTCTAAGTCCTGGTTCATCTACCTCTTTGAATACCACTTTCATAGCTTTGTCTTTTCTCTCATTTCCCGTTATTCTTTCTTTTAGACTTTTACTTATTTTATAGTTACCAGTATCCCATTCTTTGATAGCATCCACCCAAACTTCTTCTCC
>CAZEXI010000126.1:0-2900 GCA_964516805.1 uncultured Thermoplasmata archaeon | reverse complement strand
TAATCTTTTATCCATTATAGATGACTCATACTCACTTTTCAAAGGTCCACATGAGATCAAGAACAATTTTTTTACATAATCGGGATGTTTAGATGAAAAAATAAGTCCTAACCATGCTCCTGCTGAATGACCAATAAGATCTATCGGTCGATAACAATTTTCTTCGAAAATTGATTTTAATTCTTCTACCTGCCCCTTTATAGATTCTGAAGAAAGTAACGGTTCAATTACACCATAATCTTCTGATATATCTCTTGCTAGTTTTGCAGCATCACCAGGTGCTCCAGGTCCTCCATGAATTACTGCAATTTCGTATGGTCCTTCACCATATCTCCTGAATCTTTCCAAGAGTTTTCACCAGTATTTAAAGGAATTACTTCATAGTACTAATAATCAATGATCAAAAATAATAAATGAAATGGGTTTAGGATGATCTAGTTTACTTCTCTGAAATTTATTAATTGGATAGAATCTCTCAGCGAGGCAATATGCAACTTTCTGTTTGATTCTTCTATCCTATTATTTCTTGATAGTAGTTTGAAAGCATCTCTCTTTCTATATTGTAATTTATTTTTAATTCTATTATATTGATTTTGATAGATCATCGGCACTCTTCTAAACATTCTGCTCATCATATTTTTCCCTCCTTTGTTTGGAAAGCATGCTACAACAGAACTAGTAAATAAACCTATTTATATAAAATATAACTGAATTATAATCTTTTCTTCATTTCTTCAGCCCTTTTTTTGTTCACCACATCGCCGACCTCCATACCACCCGTGATGTTCTTCTGTTTTTCCTGTAGTACTGTCTTTATATCTATGTCTTCTATCACCTGCTCAGTTTTTTCGATGATATCCTTTATCTCTTCCCTATCGAAATCTTTACTGGGAGTTGAAGCGATCCTACCTCTTTCATCAGCTGTTACCAGGTCCAATATCAAAGCAACGATATTTTCTATATCTGTGTTAATCATGTCTTCAACAGCACCTACAACTTTTTGGGGCTGCATCCTGTTCAGGTTCAATATCCTCATATGTTCTCTGCATCCAGCTTTGATGGCTTCTTTGTACTCATCTTTCCAAAAGAATCTATCTGCTATCTCTTCAGCTATTTTTACTCCTCTTTCACCATGATTGTAATGTTTTGGGAGCTTGTTTTTAGGAGTCTCGCCTTTTCCTAAATCATGGAACAAGGCCATCAATAGAGCTGTGACATCGTTACCTCTTAACTTGTACATCTCATCAAGAACCATCATACTGTGTTCAAAACAATCTTCTCGATGATACTCTACCGGACCTGCGGGTATCCCCTTGAGTCTGGACAATTCGGGTAATATCTTCTCTAGAACACCTGTTTCCATAGCCATCCTAAAGAATTCAGCAGGATCTTCAGATCTTTTCATAACTTCGATCAAAGTAGAACCTATTTTTTCATAGTCTGGTTCTGAGTCGCTGTATATCTCAGATTCTATCTCTTCGATCAATCTTTTATTCACTCTATTGTCGGTCATCTCATCAGATTTAACATTTTAAGATATAAAAAAATTGAGAGTAAATTCTTATAATAATCGTCAGATTAATATACCCCTTTAGTTCAGTGTATAACATGCATTGTGAAAAGTTTGTCAAAGATTACCTCCCCTCGATCAAGGCAAATATTGTCAAGCATCTTTATGAAGATTATAACCTAAACCAAACAGAGATATCCGAAATAATGGACATTACACAAGCTGCTGTTTCACAGTATATCAGAGGAGTCAGAGGTGATAGGGAGCTTTCCGACGAGTTGTTAAAGGAAACAGAGAAAGCAGCGAAAAAGATCTACAAATTACATGATGAGGAAGATGAAATCAAAGATGAAGCACTAGCCCAAGTCTGGTGCAAGATCTGTAAGAAGATCCTGTAATAGTTTTCATATTAAAAGATTAAACAAGAGACCTAGCAATATTATTCCTGTTCCGATCATCAAAGCGTATGCTATTATCAATTCTTTTTTCATCACTCTTTTAAGCATTATGAACTGTGGTAGGGATAATGCTGCTACTGACATGGCGAATGCTAAAGCTGTTCCAACTGGAAGACCCTTCATCATCAAACTCTCTATTACTGGAATCACTCCCATTATGCTTGAATAAATCGGGATCCCAACGATAACAGCACCCGGCACTGCTAACGGTCCCGTTAAGTATTTAACGACAGCCGACTGTGGGACATAACCATGTACTCCAGCACCTATAGCGATACCGATGAACACGTACGGAAGAACACTCTTTATGATCCTGGAAGATTCATCGTATGATCTTCTCAGCCGCTCTTTTATAGATATATCTTCTTCACAGTAACACTGCTCTCCAGATTGAAAATCGATAACATATTTCGAAAAACCGAGTTTATTGAGTGTGTAACCACCTACGATCCCGAGAGTTACACCTGCGATCATGTAAAGTAATGTGATCTTCCAACCTAAAACTCCTAAAAATACGAAGATGGCCCCCTCATTCACCATCGGAGACACGAATAGGAAAGTGATAGTCATCCCGAAAGGTACTCCAGCACCTACGAAACCAAGGAATAAAGGGATGGTTGAGCATGAACAAAAAGGTGATATTATACCTAAAACCGCTGCTATTACATATCCAAAGAAGCTGTGTTTTCCTGAAAGGTAATCTCTGACCTTTTCTGGTGGTATATAAGTCCTTAAAAATCCGACACCGAATATTACCAATGAAAGTATGATAGTGATCTTCAAACTGTCGTAAATGAAGAATTCGACAGAATCTGCAAGACTACCTGTTAGACCTAGAGCAGATACTATCTTCTCAGCTATATACTCGAAAACCATATTACATCAAGAATTTCTTTATCTCTTCATTTGACGGAACTCTGCCTTTTGCCTTG
>CAZEXI010000125.1:0-2914 GCA_964516805.1 uncultured Thermoplasmata archaeon | reverse complement strand
ACTCCTAATACTATGATATATGTTCCATAGTTATTTTTCTCTGTTTCTGTCACTTTTTCACCAAAATCATCGCCGGACTTTTCTTCTTCTAAATCACCTTCTGTGGTATCTTCATCTAACTCGTTTACCATCTTTTACCCTCCAAAGGGCCAATTTTGTACTATTTACCTTATTTATACAACCATATATAAATTCTAGGGTATATCAATTTTTATCATCTAAGATATACTAAATTATTTTTTTAAATTTCAATCGATCGAAATTTTGATATCAACCGTAATCTTAAACCAATTTTATTCTAACATCTCTGTATGTAGGCCGTGGGAAGGTATTACACATAGGAACACTGCATCTTCTTCATACGGGTTCTCGTAGGAATGCTTTGCTCCACTCGGTATATGCATAGCATTTCCTTCCTCGATTATTTCCTCTTCAGATTCAGTTTTTAAGATCATCTTTCCTTTTAAAAAATATTGTACGTGTTCTCCATCTTCATGAAGATGCATTCCCATCTTAGCACCTGGCTTCATAGTAAACTTACGGAGATAACAGTTTTCAGCGTCGTCTTTATCCACTATCAATCTCTGGATGAAAACGTTCTCTCCTTTCTCTACCTCTTGCATTTTTACTTCATCTGAATCTTTAACCAGCACTTCCTTATCTACCATGGTATCAGACCATACATTGAAAGATGATATTTATAATAAACTGAAGAATTCTTTTAGTATTAGATGGTTAAATATATATCATGTAAACTTATCAACCCTCTTGGAGATATATCATGTCCACTTTCGAAGATTTTATGGAACTTTCTAAGAAATTAAAGCACCTTAGAAGATATCAATCACTAGCTGGTTGGGACGAGCGAACTTACATGCCTGAAGGATCAGTAGAGGGACGTTCTGAGATGAAAGCAACTCTTTCCTCATTGATACATAAAAAACTAACTTCTGAGAAGATGAAAAAATATCTGAACGAATTGAATAAACCATCAGTCCATGATGATCTGGATGATGTTCAAAAAGCCCAGGTAAGGGAGATGCAGAGGCAGTTTGATAAAAATTACAAAGTACCAGATGACCTGGTCGAAGAGATAGCAAAGACTGCCTCAAAAGCACAAAAGGCATGGGAGAAGGCTTACAAAAAATCTGATTTTGAGGAATTCCTTCCATATCTAGAAAAACAGGTAGAACTCTACAAGAAAAAAGCAGAGTATATCGACTATGAGAATGAACCTTATGATGCTCATCTAGATACCTATGAGCCAGGTCTAACTGCAAAGAAGGTAGAGAGAGTTTTCGAACCGATGAAAAAGAAACTCTCAAACTTCGTAGAGAAGATTTTTGAAACTGATATCGTTCCCGGTGAAGGAGTATTCGAGGACAAGAAGTTCGATACAGATGCACAATTTGAGATAAGTAAAAAGATAACCAAACAGATCGGTTTTGATTACAATGAGGGTAGACTAGATGAAGCAGTACATCCATTCACGATAGGTATGGAAGATGATGTCAGGATAACGAACAGATACAATGAAGACGACCTCTCGTCTATATTCAGTGCAATGCACGAATCTGGTCACGGTATGTACGAACAAGGTTTCCCATCTGAACTTTACGGAACTCCTATCTGCAACGGTGTATCCATGGGATTCCATGAATCACAATCCAGGATGTGGGAGAATTTTGTTGGTCGTAGTAGAGAATTTATCGATTATCTGTTCCCGATATTAACTGATTATTACCCTTCTCTGAATGAATATTCAGAGGATGAATATTATCGAGCGATCAATAGAGTAAAACCTTCCTATATAAGGGTAGAAGCTGACGAAGCCACTTACAATCTTCATATCGCTCTTAGATTTGATATCGAGCTTGGAATGTTCAGAGATGAAATTGAACCTGAAGAAACTAAAACGATCTGGGAAAATAAGATGGATGACTATTTCGGTATAGTACCCGAGGATCCATCTAAGGGTGTACTTCAAGATATACACTGGTCCGCTGGTCAGTTTGGATACTTCCCGAGTTACGCTTTAGGTAATCTTTACGCAGCACAGATATTCGATCAAGCACAGGATGAGATAGGAGATATCAGAGGTAAATTCTCAGACGGTGAGTTCAGTCATTTATTAGATTGGTTGAGAGAAAATATTCATGAGTATGGAAGACAGTACGAACCAGAAGATATGATCAAGAAGTTGACTGGAGAAAAACTTAATGAGGAGTATCACATCGATTACCTGAAAGATAAGTACTCTCCAATATACAACCTATAATCCCTTTATTTTTCATTTTTTAACAAAAACTATATTCGATGAAATTGATTGCTGAACTGTTATAGAGGTGAATGAT
This sequence comes from uncultured Thermoplasmata archaeon, assembly GCA_964516805.1. GTDB lineage: Archaea > Thermoplasmatota > Thermoplasmata > Halarchaeoplasmatales > Halarchaeoplasmataceae > CAYSTL01. The sequence continues at coordinate 560 of CAZEXI010000125.1, read as the reverse complement.
TTGAATATTCAGGAATTTGAGTTAGAGAGATGGTTTGCTGAGTATGAACACAATGCAGATATAATGCTTTCAGAGAGTGGGATAAGAAGTCTGGACTCGGAGAGATTTGATCTAGATGTTGGTAATGTAGGATATGTGATCCCTACGTGTGGAAAAAGAGAACTGAGAGAAAAAGTTGGAGAATTGTACGGGTTAAAAGGAGATAATATATTGTTCACCTGTGGAACTCAAGAAGCTAATTTTCTAACGTTTATTTCATCGTTATCTAAAGATGATCATGTGGTAGTGGTAACACCCACTTATCAGGCACTACACTCTGTACCTGATTCTCTATGTGACACAAGTAAAGTATCGTTAAATCCTCCTGATTGGAAGCTCGATATCAGTATGATTGAAGATGCTGTCAAGGAAAATACAAAATTGATAGTGCTGAATAATCCAAACAATCCAACTGGGAGATACCACTCTCTTGACAAGGTTGAAAAGATATATGAAATTGCTGAAGAAAACGATATCTACCTTTTGTGCGATGAAGTTTACAGAGAACTTGTTGTCGATCC
>CAZEXI010000124.1:0-2925 GCA_964516805.1 uncultured Thermoplasmata archaeon | reverse complement strand
TACGAACCAAAAAAGGCAAAGAAATCTATAAAAAGAGAAGCACCTCTGTCGAAACAGTTTTTGGACAGATCAAAAACCGTGGTTTGGGTAAATTACTGCTTAGAGGATTAGAAAAAGTGAAAGGTGAATGGACTTTGATCAACCTTTCACATAATCTGTTGAAACTTTGGAAAGCAAGAACCTCAGCCTGATGGCTGAGGATACGCTCAAAAAAAACCAGATTATCGAAGATGAGTAAGAATAATAACAAGCTTTTATCGAATTTTATGAGGGACTATTTCTCAGACAGGCTCCTAACCTAACTATTTAAGACCTCTTCCTTTAGGGTGAGGAGGATCTCACATAAAATTAGAAAACGAATAAGATGATATTTTTGGAGATTCAACCAGTAAATAATAATAAGAAAAAACATAAGTATGAGAAATCTTTCTATTCTCGATGTTAAATGACCACTGTGAAGTGGGTGAATGATTAGGAATATATGATGATCGGTGTTTGACCACGATTGACGACCAGTTTGAATCGAGCCTTTATGGGTGATGAGAATAGGACTGGTTGGATGAGATTAAAGTATGTTAAGATTTGCAGATGTTGTTGATTTTTCTAACCTTTTTAGAAAGGGGAGTTTTTAGAGGTGAGATTGTTCAAGGATGTTCATTATTCAAGATGACTGTTCAAGTTCAGACTCATACGAATATTTGAGATAATTGGTAATAATATGTATTGAATTTTTATTGGGAAACTGCTGTCTTTTGCGATATGGATAATTGGATGAGGTGGAGATGGTTATTTGGGATAGTAAGTAATCCAAAATTACATTAACAAAGAGTTCAGCTATATCATATTTAAAGGAAATTGAATTAAGCGGTAAGAAGGCCTGTGATTGATAAGATCTAAGAGGAGTAAGCATAAGATGAATCATCCAGATGTGTTCGATGGGGACTATAAAGTTCCTAAAGAAGACGAAAGAGTACTTCTTGGAATTCCTGCCTATAATGAGGAACTTTCCATAGGTTCAGTTCTACATAAATCTAAAAAAGTTGACGTTGTGGATGATATATTAGTAGTTGATGATGGTAGTGCTGATGAGACAGCTGAGATAGCTGCTGATATGGGAGTTAAGGTGATCAGGCACAAGAAGAACGCTGGTAAAGGTGCTGCTATCAAGACTGTTTTCAATTACGCTGAAAGTAATGGCTATGATTTCTTGGTCTTGATGGATGGTGATGGACAGCACAACCCCTATGAGATACCTTATGTTCTTTCTCCAGCGTTGAATCCAGGTGCGGACATGGTCGTAGGTGCACGTTGGGGAGAACTGACCGAGATGCCCTTCTATAGAAAGATCGGTAAGAACGTTTTGGATTACGTCACACCTGGTGGAGACGAAGCTAAAGACACTCAGAGTGGTTTTAGAGCTTTTAACAAGAAATATATCGAAGAGATCGACTTAAAGCAGAACGATTTTACCATCGAATCTGAGATGATCTCGAAGGCCAAAGATAATGATCTAGATATAACTCATGCTCGTATCTCATGTCGTTATGATGATGTGCAAAATAAGAGTACTGAAGGACCTATAGCACATGGGATGAATGTTCTGCATAAGATTATAAGGTTGACTATCCAGCAGAGACCTTTATTCTTCTTAGGTATCCCTGGTATCATATTCTATATGTTAGGATTGATAACTGGTTTTCAGGTGATTCAAACAGCAGCGAGTAGGCAGGTTTTGTCTGTTGGATACGGACTTTTGACCATAGTTTTCATCATACTTGGATCAATATTTGTGACCAGTGGTTTTATTTTGAACGAAATCCACAGGTTGATAGTTCAAGAATCTGAAGAACACTATCGTGAGAAAGAAGTGATCCAGGAGTGATAACTAAAAGAAATTGATTTATCAAATAATATTCGATTATAGAGTAATTTGTTAGATAAATTATAAATAAGTTACATTTGCTTTTTAGGAATATGAGTAAAACTGGTTTAGAAACTGGAGAATCACAAAATCTGGAAGAATTGATTGCTTTGGGTTTATATAGACATAAGAAGGAGAAGATCTTGAAGATGATAGACAGAATCATCGATAAAAAAGAAGGGGAGAAGAAGTCTATTGAAGAAATCCGAGAGAGTTTATCGAAGATCGATGAATCTATGTCGGATTATATAATTTCAGAAAGGGAATAAGATGATATATTTCTTTGATACATCTGCACTGGTAAAAAGATATCATAAAGATAATTAATATTTCTAAAATTGAAGAACAGCAGAGAGGAATTGGATATCTTATTACTATATAGAATGATAATTATTATAGTTATAATGAAATGAGTTAGATGGTGGGTTCATGGTTTTTATATCGAACGAAATCCAAAGAACACTATCATGAGAAGGAAGTTGTCCAGGAGTGATTTATTTGCTTGACATAAGAGTACATGAAGTTAAGGGATCTTGTCCTGTGTATGAAGAGGGAGACAGGATAGTGATAGATGATCCCGAGATAGATCTGGAGGAGACCGACGCTCTGTGTACTCACGCTCTTGATACGATACTTCATTATTCAACAGCGTTGGAAAATGGGGTCAGTCCTGTAAAGTTAGGATTGAGTAAGGAAGATGAAGATGTTGCTTACATGCAGTGTGTAGATCCTGGAGAACCATACACTGATGGTGGGACTGTTATATTTAGATGTGAGATCAAATAGTTCTCCATCTCGTTCGAAGTGAATTCTCTCGATCCTGGAGAACCGTACACCGAAGGTGGGACTGTCATCTTCAGGTGTGATATATTTAAGAGAAAAGGAAGATGAAAATATATGGATAAAAAGGAAATTGAGATAGTTAGTTCTGAAGATACTCTCAGTAACAGTCCTCGAATAGCTGGTACTAGAGTTAGAGTAATTGATGTAGTGGAAAGCTATCA
>CAZEXI010000123.1:0-2934 GCA_964516805.1 uncultured Thermoplasmata archaeon | reverse complement strand
TCTCTTCCAGACTCATCGGATAATAATTCTTTCATGTCAGTACCTCAGTTTATAGATCAGCTAATTCCTCTTTTGTGAATTCCTCTTTCTTAAGAAGTTTCTTCCATTCTCTATCTACATTCTTCTGAATCTTTTCTACTTCCTCATCGGGCAGATGTCTAAATCTTCCTTGCATCTGCAGATATTCTTTTACAGGTATCTCTTCATCTGGTTCCTTATAGATGTTGTAAACACCATTTTCAATTTCATATAATGGGAATACTTTAGAATCCACAGCTTTTCTTGAAATCTCCATAGTCTTGTTTGGATTTGATCTCCATCCAGTTGGACAAGGAGCATATATATGAACGAATTTTGGACCTCGTATTTCTGAAGCTTTTTTTATCTTTTCAATCATCAGTTCTGGATAACCAATATTTACTGTTACAGCATATGGGATATTGTGTGATGCTGCTATTTCCATCATGTTTTTCTTTGGTCCTTTCTTCCATTCTTTCTCACTACCTACAGGAGTGGTTGTTGTCCATGCACCTTCAGGTGTTGAGCCACTTCTCTGTATTCCGGTGTTCATATAAGCTTCATTATCGTACATCACCTGGATCGTATCAGTACCTCTCTCCAATGCTCCTGATAGAGCTTGAATACCAATATCAGCGGTTCCACCGTCACCAGCAAAACCAACAACATTGACATCAGCTGGATCTTCACCCTTAGCATTCAAAGCTGCTCTGATACCTGATGAAGAAGCACCTGTAGTTTCGAAAGCGGTGTATAATAAAGGAACTTCTAAATTTCTAGATGGATAAACTCCGGGTATTACTGCCCAACAGCAAGCTGGGATATTTACTGTAGTTTTTTTGCCCAAAGCTTTGAGCATATATCTCATCGCATGTGCTGCTCCACATCCTGGACATGCATTGTGACCTGAATTCATATATTCTTCTTCTGGTATTTTAGCCATATTTAATCCCTCCATCTTTTTTGATCTTTCTTTAAGTCTACCCATTCGATCTCCTGGTCAAGTCCCTTATCTTGTAATTCAATGGCATCAAGCATAACTTTCTTGATGACCTTTGGTGTTAGATCTCTTCCGCCTAGTCCTACTATATAATCTTTTATTATAGGCTCGTTATGGGAATAAATTGCATCTTTTATCTCTCTAGCTGCATCGCCTCCATGACCAAAGGTGTAATTTCTGTCCATGACACCGACGACATTCACATCTTTTGTTAATTCTCTAAATTTCTCAACTGGGAATGGTCTGAAAGTTCTTAACCTGGCCAATCCAATGTTGTATCCCTCATCTCTTAATTCATCGATAACATCTTTAGATGTTCCAGATATCGATCCCATGGTGACCATCAATACATCGACACCATCTGTCTTGTATTCTTCAATTAATCCACCTGGATCTCTACCAAATGTTTCTTTGAATTCCTTATTAACTTCTTGAACCTTATCAACTGCATTATCCATTGCTTCTTCTATCTTCTTTCTGAAATCCATATACCAATCAGGCATTACTAATGAACCAAAGCCGAATGGTCTATCAACATCTATCTTATATTCAGGATCATATGATGGTAAGAAATCGTCAACTTTATCTTGGTCGTATATTTCTACAGCTTCTCTCGTATGGCTAAGTATGAAAGCGTCCTCTACTATCATACCTGGAAGCATGATATCTTCGTCTTCACATATCTTATAAGCCATGATTATACTGTCCATAACTTCCTGATTATTTTCACAGAAGAACTGAAGCCATCCAGTTCCTTTTTGAGCTAATGTATCATGATGATCAGCCCATACACTCCATGGAGGACCCATGGCACGATTTACGTTACTCATCACTATAGGCAAACGAGCTCCTGATGCCCACATGAGCATCTCATGCATCAGAGCCAATCCCTGAGCTGATGTAGCTGTATAGGTTCTAGCACCTGTATTAGACGCACCTATACAAGCAGCCATCGCTGAATGTTCGCTTTCAACTTTTACATATTCAGTGTCCATTTCATCATTTGCAACAAAATCAGCAATCTTTTCAACAATCGAAGTCTGAGGTGTTATTGGATATGCAGCAATAACCTCAGCTTTTGATAACTTTGCACCATAAGCTGATGCATAATTTCCAGTTACGATTTCATATTCAGACATAATTTTCCTCCTTATCCATTTCTATAGCATCTACAGGACATTCCTCTGCACAAATTCCACAACCTTTACAGTAGTCGTAATCAACAACTGCACCTTCATCTTCTACAAATATTGCAACGTCAGGGCAAACCTTCCAACAGATGCCACAATTTATACATGTTTCTTGATCTACAATAGGTCTTATTGTCCTCCAACTACCTGTTTTGTTCATCTGGTCAGAGGGACAGTCAGCAATCGGGGTTAACGGTAAATCTTTATGATCTTTAGGATTTACACAGATCCTCTCTTCATCATGTGGAATCTGATCACTTTCTGGTGAATGCTTTTTCTCCGTTTTAATAGTAGAACCTTTAACACCCTCACTTAATTCTTCAAAAGCCTGTTCTGCAGCCTCGGAGTTTGCTTTATTCTTTGCTGGGGCATGCTTTAATATTACCTCAGCTAAAGTATCTATCTTCACCATACCAGTAGCTTTGCTAACAGCACCCAAAATAGCTGTATTAACAATAGGTGCTACTTCGGTTCCTAAACCGTGTTGAACTGCTATATCACTTGCATCAACAGTGAAAATTTCTGCCTCTGTATCTAATCTCATTTCCTCTGGTTCTTTACCAGTATTCAAAATTATTTTTCCATCTGATTTCAAACCTTCTGTTACATCAACTGCGTCAAGTAAAGCTGTATCTAAAACGATCACTACGTCGGGTTTGTGTATCTTTGACTTGTCCCTAACGACCTTCTTATCAATCCTTGTGAATGCGGTAACAGGAGCGCCCC
>CAZEXI010000122.1:0-3013 GCA_964516805.1 uncultured Thermoplasmata archaeon | reverse complement strand
ACTATATCTGTACATCTTTCTGATTTGAAGGAACTTGACGTAATAAAGGAAAAAACACATCCAGAAGATGAAAGAAAAAAGATATTTTACCTCAACTCGAAACTTCTAGGCATGTCAGAGACGCCCTTTGATGAGCATTACAAACACATGCTTGACAATTTAAAAGAGTCCAGTGGAGATAGCTATGACTTCTTGAAAAGTCTCTTTCATCTCATCCGATATGGGCTTACCTCTTTTGGCTTGGATATACACCCAGCTTTGAAAGAGATCGGTAAAGATGCTGGAAAGAAGATCGCTGAAAATTTTGAATCGGATGATATGGAAGGATTATTGGATGAGATCGGTGAGTTCTGGAATAAAAATAGACTTGGACAGATCGAAGTACTCGATAAAGATAACATCTTGGTCGAAGACTGTTTTGACTGCTGTGACATGCCCGATTTAGGCACGACATTCTGTTCATTGGACGAGGGCATGATCGAAGGTATAATTAAAGCCAAACTAGGGATAGATGTCGATGTAAAAGAAACTGAATGCTTTGGAACAGGGGACGAACACTGTAAGTTCAATATTCAAAAGGAATGAATCAGTATCCTTCTTCTATATCGACCACGTTAACTTCTTCACTCATATTAAGTTTATTCAAGGTGTCTGCTAGATCCTGCATCCTGTACTTTTCCCTCTTCTTGATATGGGTCGATCGATGGGGGCTGAATATCACATTATCGAAGTCATCTAGTGGATAATTAGATGGGAATGTATCATCTCTTGATTCATCATCTGGAGGGTATATCCACCATGTATCTAGAGCTGCACCTCCGACTTTTCCTGATTTTAATGAATTGTATAATGCTTCTTCATCTATAACAGGACCTCTACCCACATTTACTATGTGTACGCCCTCTTTCATCAGGTTGAATTCATCTTCACCGAGATACCCTCTAGTATCTTCTGTTTCTGGAAGTGTACAGATTATGTAATCTGCTTTTGGTAGTAAGTCATGAAGGTCATCATTCGTACCCAAATGATCTAGTAGATCACTTTCTTCTTCTGTTTTTTTTACTGCATTTATACTGATTTTAAATGGTTGGAGTAACCTTGCGATCTCTTTACCTATCTCTCCAAATCCTAAAATAAGAAGGTTTTGATCTCTGAGACCTTGACTCCATTGGTGTTCATATCGAGGAGTCCAGTCACCTTTTTTCATCTTCTTATGTATGGGGATTATATTCTTTATAGATGTTAGTAATAATGCAATCGCATGTTCTGCCACCATCCAGTAATTGAAGTGAGAATTTAAAACAGTTAAATCAGGAAAATCTGGCAATGTCTCTTTATCTTGCGGGGGTATCCCAACAAAAGGTATGATAAAATAATCGAGATTAACAGCTTTTTCTAAGAATTCCCTGGGTATTCTTGCGCCTATAACCACATCGAATTCTTCAGCCCGTTCTATTGCCTTTTTTTTGTCAGCTGGGCTTATCTCTACGATTTCGATATCATCATCAGTTCTCCCCTTTAAGGATAATTCATCCTCATTTTTGAAGGGACTCATATGAAGGACCTTCATTTCAATAACACCTTGTTTACACCTATGAATTTTTAATACCTTTATTCTTTACGCTGTTATCTGAGTTATTTTTTAATATGTCCTACTTGATTTCGAATTGGTAGTGAAATATCATGGATGTGTTATTATTAGGAGCGGGGAATGTGGGAAAAGCTATAGCTTACGATCTAAGCGTCGACTATAATGTGATGGCAGCAGATGTCAGCAAAGAGAATCTTAAAGATATTGGTAGATTTACAGATACTATGAAGATAGATGCTTCTGATCGAGAAGCCCTCATGGAAAGTATGGCTGATTATGATCTGGTCATATGTGCATTACCTGGTCAGTTTGGTTTCAAAACGGTGGAAGCAGCTATAGATGCAGGAAAAGATGTTGTTGATGTTTCTTTTATGCCTGAAGATCCTATGGAGCTAGATTTCAAGGCAAAAGAAAATGGTGTTTCAGTGATAGTAGATGCTGGTTTTGGACCGGGGATGAGTAATGTTTTTATGGGTAGGATATCAGCAGAGATGGAATCGATAGATTATTCGATAATAAGGATCGGGGGTTTACCTTTAAACCCACAGCCACCATTATATTACAAGATCACTTGGTCTCCTAAAGATTTGATAGAAGAATACACTCGTGAAGCCAGGATGAAGAGAAAGGGAAAGATTGTTTATCTTGACCCCTTAGAAGATATAAACAAAGTAAAGATCAGAGGTGATGAGTTCGAGGAATTTTACAGTGATGGTTTAAGAACTCTTTTGGAAACCATCGATGCTGAAACTCTGGAGGAAACAACATTAAGATGGAAAGGACATTTAAGAAAGATCAAGGTCTTGAGAGAATTGGGATTCTTTAAGGATGAATATGTTGACGAAACTTTAGATGTAATAACACCTCATATGAAGTTCGATAGTAGGGATTTTTCTATCATGGAAGTTCATGCAGAAGGAACTATTGATGGCAAGGAAGATGAAATCAATTATTTCTTTTACGACGAAGCTGATGATTTGTTTTCATCGATGTCGAGAACTACTGGTTTTACTACTGCTACAATAGCAAAAGTGATGTTAGAAAATGATATTGATAACGGTGTTATTCCACCTGAAAAACTGGGGTTGAATGAAGGATATTATGACTTTATTGTTGATCGTTTGAAAGATAAAGGAATCACGATTGAAAGGTATTAATCTGTATTATCTTCCTCATATTCGTCATTATCCACCAGTTCTTTAACGAATCTTTCCTTTGGCATCTTTTTCAGGTACCCCCATCCAAAGAAAGCTATTATTACACCTCCAGCCACATCAAAAATAAGGTCCCACATCGTGTCATTTAGACTTTTCTGCATCCCTGCGCCTGTTAATGAATCATATACAAACTCTGAGATCTCCCAGAATGTACCTATAGCTACTGTAAATATTATGATGATGAAGACTATCATGTATTCGTTCA
>CAZEXI010000121.1:0-3035 GCA_964516805.1 uncultured Thermoplasmata archaeon | reverse complement strand
TTGATTCTGGTAAAGAGCCTTGGATATTAGATGTAAGAAGTGAAGAAGAGTTAGATGAAGAAGGTGAGATCGAAGATGCACATCACATCCACATAACACAGTTAAAAGAGAACATGGATAAAATACCAAAAGATGAGAATATCCACATATTCTGCGGCAGCGGACTTCGTTCTATGATAGCTGCAAGTCTTCTTAAAAGGGAAGGCTGGATAGAACTTACAGTGGTACTAGGCGGGCTTTCAGGTTGGTCCTCAACCACGTGTTCAATAGAAGAATAACCAGTATAGTAAAACCAGGGCTTTATCTCTATCATTTCGCTATATACTGTATGTCATATATGATAGTGTAAAAATAAGAAATACATTTAACAAATTACTAACTCTTTCTAAAGATTCTTAGATTAAAAAAAATATTAGTTAAAATTAGAAATTTTTACGCTATTACCAGTAAGAATTTTGTTATTATTGTTTTTATTCTATCAAATCCTAAATCCTGTCATATTTCCATATCAATATCAACCAACCCGATGATATGACAATCCAAATAACATCTAATATCTTACTATAAAGAGGATTTATCTCTGCAAATAGAAAGGGATTATAGATATCGTAAATTGAAATCAACAGAATAAATCCAAACATTAGGGTAGTTAACACCTTTTTCGTAGTATTATTATTTTCCTTTTTATTCAATATCTCATTTTAATAATAAAGTGAGGTTCAACATATTTTTTATGCCAAACCCCACTTTATTTATTTTTTCACATAGGAGCTACACTAGTAGGTTGTCCGTTATTCACTAGTTTTTATTGAATGTGACCAGGGCCACCATGTACCTCCGTCATTTTGTCCATCAATATTTACGTAAGGAACACCACCAGCCCATGTTTGATGAACGGTTATTTTGAGCCTATCACCATCATCTGCATGAGCAAGAGCTGTTCCCATAGCCCAAACTGCTCCAGCTACAAAAGTAGAGGCTACAGCTCCTGCACCTGTTACTGCCATTATTATCGCTGCAGCAAAGCCTCTACCTTTAGCGAGAAGAATAATTAAGGTAGTAAAAACATTGACTTAGCTATCGTCATCTCGCCAGATACTAAAAACCAGGTATGATAGTGCAAAAATAAGAAATATATCCAGAAAAGTGCCGATAAGATCATTACTAAATTTACCTGTAAAATCTTGGATCAAAAGGTAAACCCAATATAATATAAATATGATGATAACAATTGTCGGTATGACTTTTATCACTATTTTTTTCCGATCCATATCAAATTCACCTTTTATTAGAAAAAGGATTTTAAGGGATTTCCAATATTTATATTGGTCCTCCCACTGAGGTAGCAACAGGTCTATCTTGAGACCAAGGCCACCAATCTCCATCTTCATGCTGTCCATCCATGTTCTGATAAATTATATTTCCTGACCACGCTACATGTAATGTTACTTTGACACCTTGTCCTTCGTCACAGTGATTAAGAAGAGCCGTCTCAGTAACTAAAACACCAGCAAAAACTCCAGCGACTCCAGCAGTTATACCACTTGCAGCAGCGGCAATTACTGTAGATATTCCTGAAGCACCAGTGCTAACATGTATTACATCTTGGGTCGTCTCATGGTCCATCCATAATTCATACTTATATCCATACCAATGTATGGATTTTTCAAAATCATTTTTACCATCAGATCCTCCAAGAATGTGTTTATCATCTGGAGTTTCAACTTCTATACATATTTCTTTTACATTTTCATCTTCTTGACTAGCTATATTGGACCCATTTACTGCAACAGCACCGTTCATTCCTAATATTAGTAGGGCCACTAATATTCCGGTTATAGAACCTAGCATGCGTGTTTTTTTCTTCAACCTTTTACCTCCGGTTTCTCTATAAATTCTAAATATAAATATTTTATCCATTATAAGTTTTCAATCGTCAAATATTTAAATAATCATAAATAAGAGTTTACGATGTAATATCAATTTATTGGACTAGTAGTATCATTTTCAGGTTCTTTTTACTGGATATAAAGATATTCATTTAAATTATGATTGCTCTAAAATATCATCTATAAGATAATCTTTTAAGTGATAAAATCTATAATAAAATTAATATAAGTATAATGGGCACATTTTTATAATTCTTTCAAAATTGCAATTGGAAATAAACGTATAATATTGTAAAAACAATATAACAAGTTTATATTATTTTAGTATATCTAGTTTATCTATCCTATTTTTAATAATTCATCTTTTTCTTGATTTATACCACAGCAGTAGGAAAGTAGGAAGTACAAAGACAGCTGCTAAGAATGCAAAGAATATGCTTATAGCGCTCACCTGACCGAACTGTGCTAATGGAGGGATTATAGCCAACGAGAGTATACCAAATCCAATAACAGTAGTGGTTGCTGATCCAAACAATGCACTTCCTGTATGACTGGCCGAGACACAAAGTGCACATTCTGGTTTCGATATCCTCTTACTATCTTCTAAGAATCTCTGTGAAAGATGTATGCTGTAATCTATGCCTAAACCTACAGTAATGGCAGCTATAGTCACAGTGACTGGATTTAATGGTATGTCGATGAAATACATCGTGCCAAAAGTCCAGCTTATAACGAAAACTAATGGTAAGATGGTGACCGCACCTAGTAACAATCCTTCTCCTAGATACAAATAAAGTATAGTAAGAATTGCAAAAGCTATGATGAAAGTTATCAATAATGTTTGAATCTGGCCTTCGTTGATAGATTGGAAAGTCGAATAACTAACGATGGGGCCTCCAGTCACGATAACACGATCCAGATCTTCTGATTTCAACGGTTCAGCTGCATCTTGCATGTCATTTCTAGTCTGTTCCACTTTAGTTTCATCCTGAGTATCTACAGGAATTCTGATCAACAATCCTTTGAATTCTCCATCCTCTTTATTGAGTACATTTTTTGCATCTTTATCATATTTTAGTAAAGCATCATAGACATTTTCTACATTCTCTTCAGTAATATCATCATCTATTTGTCCGTCTCCATTTT
>CAZEXI010000120.1:0-3239 GCA_964516805.1 uncultured Thermoplasmata archaeon | reverse complement strand
CACCACCGGTAACAGGTAGTGAAAATGTGGTCAAGCTTCTAACTGAAGATGTTGAGGACCTTACAGGTGGAAAACTAGCAGTCGGAGACGATCCTGTTGAAATCGCTGATGGTATAGAAGAACATATAGAAAAGAAGAGACAAGGATTAGGTTTCTAAAACCTATTATTCTTTTATTTTTGAAATTAAATACAAAAATATTTTTAAAACTCGATAAAAAATATATTGTCAATTAATAAACAATAAAAAAGGTTAATAGTTTTTTTATTCCAATTTGATCGCATCTACTGGACACGAGTCTGCTCCATCCTGGGTACATTCGATATCATCTGGAAAGTATCCTTCACTGGGTGTCTCTCGATATTCCTCAACTATCTGCGCAGTTCCCGAACCATCGTCTTCATACACTTCTGGACACGTGTTATAGCACATCCCACACGCGATACAGGAATCTTGATCTATAGTTACCTTCACCATCTTTATCATCTCTTTATGAAACTGTTATGGCACCCACAGGACAATTATCTTCAGCATCAGTTGTACATTCGATATCATCTGGGACTTCGCCTTTGTGCTCTACATCAATCCTGTGTTCTTCAACCACTGTTGATTTTACTTTATCCCCTAGTTCGAACACCTGAGGGCATGTCGTTTCACACATTCCGCATCCAATACATGTATCCTGATCTATTTTTATGTTCTGCATTGATTATTCCTCCTTGATACTTTTTTTAATTTTATAATACGATTTATCTTTTAAATTCTTCTCCTTTATTTGACCAAAATCATCTTTGATAGGTCCCCAATCTTCTATTAATTCCAAAGCAACTGGATAAAGGTAATTATTCTCCATAACTGTATGGTCTTTCAACAAATGACTCAATTCATAAAATCCTTGTTTATACTCAGTAATCTCTCCATCTTCCAATTGTCTTATTAAATCATTAAACCTATTATCCATCCCCTTATGTTCATTGATTATCAGATTAACCCTGCCTCTCTTTCCATTTTCTTTTAGTATTTTGAGAATAGTTTTCTCTTCAATAGAATTATGGGTTTTAAAATCACTAAAACACTCTTCAATCTCTCTGTAATCTACATACCTTAATGGTTGTTCTCTATTCACTATTAATTCTAACCTGCTCATTATATTGTGTATTTCTTCATGGTCTTTTAATAAAATAATTACAGGATGATAATCTCCAAGTTCATCTATATACTCTTCTTTTTTACCTTCTGTTACTTTTAGATAAACTTCTGTCATAGCTTCTATATCTCTTTCGTCAAATCCTTCACTCATAAGATCAATCTCAGCTAAAGAGAGGTCAAAAGGAGAAGCATCTTTAACTTTAGCTACAGCTTCCTCAATTGATAATTCACCTCGATTAAAAGATTTGAGGGCTTTGGTTATTTCAGAAGTTTCGATTATTCCTCCCCCTTGAAATTTATAATTATTTCATCTACGTCCCACCTATGCTCTAGTTTCTCTCTAATATCCTCATCAACTGCGTTGGCGAACTGATGTTCTTCTTCAAGATCTACATCTATTGTGATTGTCCCGTCTTCAACCTTGATCCCTGTTATCAAATCTGTTTTGACAACATCTAATCCGGTCAGTGGATTCATAACATGCCTCAATCTTTTTTCTACTAACTCTTGGGTAGTATCTTCTCTCTCCTCGACCATACCGTGTTTCTCTTCATAATCTCTGATAGCTTCCTGTAATGCTTCTACAGCGAGTACAGAACAGTGAGACTTCACGTTAGGTAAACCACCAAGTTCATCAGCTGCTTCCTGCCAGGTTATATTTTTTGCATAATCTAACGTCTTACCTTTAGACATCTCAGTGATTATGGAACCTGTCGCTATATTGGAAGCACATCCGTAAGACTTGAACTTGATATCCAATATCTCTTGAGTATCTTCATCAACTTTCAAAAACAGTTCCACCATATCCCCACATGCTGGACTTCCTTCTTTCGCATATCCGTCGGGATCTTCTATCTCTCCTACATTTTTTGGATTCTTAAAATATTCTATAACCTTATCGCTATATGGTAAACTCATGTTTACACCTCCTTTTCTTCTTTATTTAAAGGACTGATCTCTCTTAATTGAGCTATAACATCTGATACAGCATCTACAACAGCACCAACATCATCCATATCGTTGAATCTACCGAATGTGAATCTGATCGAACCGTGTGCTCTCTCGTGGTCTCCCCCTATACCCATTATCACGTGACTGGCTTCCAAAGATTTGCTGAAACACGCTGAACCTGTGCTTACAGCGATCCCTCTCATATCTAGATGCAAAGTTATCGATTCACCTTCTACATAATGGAATGTTATGTTCGCATTCTGGGGTATCCTTTCTTCTATAGGACCGTTCAAAGTTGAATGTGGTACTTCTTCGAGTAATCTGCTTATTAATGTATCTTTCATCTTCTTTATTCTGTCTATCTCTTCTTTATCTACCAACTCAACAGCCTTAGCGAAACCCACCGCACCAGGTATATTCTCTACCCCTGCTCTTAAATCGTTCTCCTGAAAACCTCCGTCCATCTGTTTTTTGACCGGAGTTCCATCTCTGATATAAAGTGCTCCGATACCTCTAGGTCCATGTATCGTATGAGCTGACATCGTGATCAGATCTATCGGTACCTGCTCAACATCGATAGGTATCTTAGTAAATGTGTGAGTGGTATCAGTATGGAATACTATATCATTTTCTTCACATATCTCTGCAATCTTTTCAATAGATTGTACAGTACCTATTTCCTGGTTACCGTGTTGTACTGAAACCAATATGGTATCATCACTAATAGATTCTTTAAGTTCATCTAGATCGATAAATCCTTCTTCATCTACCTCTAGATAAGTAACATCAAATCCTTCCTTCTCCAACGTCTTAACACTGTTCAAAACAGGGAAATCCTCGATCTCAGATATTATGATGTGATTTCCCTCATCTTTCAATTTTCTAGCAACGCCTTTGATCGCTAAATTACTAGATTCTGTACTACCTGATGTAAATATGATCTCATCTTTACCTGCTCCTATCTCTTCTGCTATAATACCACGTGCTTCATCTAAAGCTTCTTTCGCATCGATACCCATCGAATAAGCAAACTCAGATGTTGCAACTGCGTAAGTATCAAAGTAATAATGTTTCATCGCTTCTAAAACTCTTTCATCCAATCTTGTTGATGCAGAGTTATCCAAATATATCGTTTCTTCA
>CAZEXI010000119.1:0-3357 GCA_964516805.1 uncultured Thermoplasmata archaeon | reverse complement strand
CCATACTAAAGATCAGAGTAAGATTTACAGCTATGATCACCCCGAAGACAAGACCGATCCCTGCGTAGTAATTTTTCAAGTCTTTTTCATTCTTTTCAGCCATATCATATCCGGATTTATTATCTATTATTTAAGGTCATCTTTCATATCCCTTTTATCCTACTTTCTGGTATTCCTTCCAAGCAATCGAAGAACCATTCCTTGTTACCATCATCTTCTATCTTTTCACCTTTCTCCTCAGCTATCTTATAGTATTTCTCATATTCCTCTTCATTACCAGCGACTTTAGAAGCCCTAGCCATGCATTCGTATGCGAAGGCGATATCGAAGTCTTTGAAACCGTACTCATTAATGTCACCATATTTCTCAGTCAACTCTAAACACTTCTCAGCATGATACAGAGCAGGTTCACCTCTGCCCACCAATGAATAAACGAGAGAAAGCATCCACTCACCTCGCTGATATTGTAGATAATTTCCAGCAGCATCCCAATGCAGTCTAGAAGCGTGGGCTAGATTGATCATCTTTTCTTTCTCTTTTTCAGTTAGGCATTTCTTCTCGATATATTCCCAGGTATTGTTAAAAAACTCTTCAGCAAACTTCTTATGAGCTTCTTCTTCCGTAAATTTATCTTCATCACCAGTCATATTCACGCCCACTAATGTATATGATTTATCATATTTAAATATATCATACGAGAAGACTGTTATCTTTATCTATCTACTATCAAAATCAATATCAGAAAATATATATTTCAATTATGGATATCTTGTAAAATATCTACAACAGGAGGCAGCGATATGATACTCGACTTACTCAAGAAAAGATGCAGTGTTAGAAGGTTCTCAGACAATGAGATACCACAGGAGACGATAGATTACATCCTGGAAGCGGGAAGATTATCTCCTTCTGGAGGTAACGAACAGCCCTGGAAGTTTGGAGTTATCAAAGATAAAGAATTGATCAAAAAGATATCTAAGATCGCCTACGACCAAAAGTGGATAGCAGATGCTCCACTATTGATAGTACTCTGTGCAACTGTAATCAACGACGACAGCGGTGGAAGAGATATACAAAAAGCAAGGTTTCCAGATATCGATCAAACTATCAAAAATATGGATAGAGAGATATACAGTAAACTGAATCTAGAAGAACATCAGACCAAGATACCAGGAACACACATGGTACTCGCAGCATTAGAGCACGGTATAGGCTCCACCTGGATCTCCTATTTCAATGTTGAAGGGTTATCTGATCTACTAAATCTACCCGAAAATATCATACCTTCAGAGATACTAGCTTTCGGTTATCCAGAAGAAGAAATAACTCCTACCGAAAAGAAAGATAAAGAGGAGATCGTCTTCTACAACAAATATGAAGATTGATCACATCTCGGACAATATCTCATCTAAGTAATCATCTACTTTTTCTTTATATCCTTCTTCCAAAGGACCTTTCATACCTTCCACTTTGATCCTTAAACCATCACCGACCTCTTTCAAACCAGTACCGGAAAGCTTTTTCCTCATCTTCTCGATAGCTTTGGATTCTTCGTCCAAACAGGTAGTTATCAAAGTATATTTGGCTCCTTCATCCGATATCTTTTTGATATATCTTTTAACCTTCCAGGGTGCACTTCCTATATGTGTTGGAGCACTGATTGTATAAAAATCTGCTCTGGGAAGATCTTTTACCTTGATATCTCTAACAAAATATAGACCAGCATCATGTTCTTTTTCTTCTAAAGCATTTTTCACATATTTACATAACTTCTCCCCATTTCCATACTTCGAATCATAGATTATATTGACATTCATCTCTATCTCCACAGCCAATAGTATTGAAATTAAAATATTTAGACTTGTCTACCAACATACTTGTAATTTTTTAAAAAAGTATTCAATAAGTTTAAATTAAAGTAAATTATTATTTAATCAAATAAGTGTAAATCTGGAGGAAATATATGTTCGATAAAATATTGATCGCGACAGATAACTCCCCTCTAATTCAAAGTGGGATGGAATATACTAGCAACTTATTTCCAGATGCTGAGTATCATTTATTAAACGTTTTAAACACGAAAGATAAAAGCGTACCTAAAACCAATTTGATCGAATCTCGCATGAAAAAAGAAGCTGAAGAAGCTATTTTCCAGAGTAAAAAAATCCTCAAGGACATGGGTGTGGAAAAGATTAAAACCGCTATGCCTATTGGAGATCCTTCTGAAGAGATTTTAGATTATATCAACAAAAATCAGATTGATCTTCTGGTGATAGGAACCCATTCCAAATCTGGTGCACAAGAGATACATATTGGTAATACTTCTAGTGATACCCTCAAAGTTGTTTCTATACCCTCATTAATATTTGCTAGGCGATTTGAACCGAGGGTGCCAAAAACTATCTTCAATCCAACCACTTTCAGTAGTTATTCAGTCGATGCAACAATGATCGCTCTTGATCTTGCAGAAATGTTCGATGCAAGTCTGACTACATATCATATCGGAAAAAAGGATCCTGGTGCTTCTTCAAGACGGCTTAAAAGAGTTGCTAGAAAGGCTGATATCGACTATGAATTGATCGTAAATAAAGGAGCTACTGAAGAAGAGATCCTAAATGAATCTGCAAAATATGATTTTATGGTAGGAAGCAGAGGACGTAGTAGTTTTCTTTATAAACTGAGGTTCCTCTTTCCAAAGTTTGCATTCAGTAAGATAGAACGGATACTCATCGCTGAGAGTGAAATTCCATATATTATGAGTGGAGACTGACTCGTTCTAAAATCTCAAAGATAAACAGCTTATACCACCATCTAATTTCTTGAATTCGGATACATCGACAGATAGAATCCTGAAACCCTTTTCTTCGATCATTCTTTCAGTTCTAGGATAACCTTCTGGTAGTATCACATTTCCATTGACACAGATGCAGTTCGCTGCATACATCTCCTCATCAGGCACTTCGACCTTTTCGAACTTCTCGAAGGCATATTTTTCTTTCATCTCACCTGCTGTAACCAATATTTGATCTCCTAAATATGCTACTCCAGTCTTTAAGTGAAGCATCTCGTTCATTTTAATACTGGTAACACTGTACCCATGTCTACCTACTATATCTCTAAACTGTTCAATACCGTTTTTATTGGTCCTTTTAGACAATCCAATAAAAAAATTCTCTTCAACCTTCATAACATCTACACCTTCTAACGTCCCTGGTGGATATATTTTATCAATATTATCATAGAAACTTTCGATATGACCAACGATCGATCGTTCTTCACCCTGCCTGGGTGAAGCGCCAAGATTACATAGACACGAGGTAGAATGCCTCCGACTTCAGACGGAGGATGAATGCCGAA
>CAZEXI010000118.1:0-3381 GCA_964516805.1 uncultured Thermoplasmata archaeon | reverse complement strand
TCTGATTGTGTGTACTGAGTAACGTAGCTCTTGTATCTGGTTCGATCCTATCTCCGAGATAGCCAACGACCATCGGTTTTCTCAAATTGTACAATCCAAAGAAGAAGAACAATGCGACGATCGACAATATAACGATATCGAACTGTAAGAACACGGCTACTCCTAAGAATGCAAAAGCAAATACGAAAAACAATACATTCAAAGCTTTCGCCATATCACCCACTCGTTTCATCAAAGCAGCTGATTTCCTCGATGAAATGAAACTGTTCATGTAGACAAAGAAATACACGATTCCGACCAAGATCGCTGTTCTCTGGGTCGGATTTCCTATGAACATCAGTAATGGTAAAGCTGTTGCAAATGTTCTTACTATCGGTGAAAGATAATCTTTAGATATCTTAAAGAATGAATCGTATATCGAAGCGTTAACAACCATCTTTCCCAAACCTGGATTATCTATCATCTGGCCAAAACTGTTTTTGATATGAGCCCATATATCTTTGAATTTTTTACGAGATATATCACCTTCCAGTTCTTTAGGATATGTGAGCATCAAAAAGAATCCAAATATGTATGGAACTATGGTCACTAGGAAAACGATATTGTAACTTTGGAAATAATAAACTATCACACCTGCTAAAACCGCAGATATAGCTGAACCCAATCTAGAGGCTGATCTTGTTTTCCCGTAATATTCTACCTTTTTATCAGACATATCTTCATCATCAAGATGTGCCATTATCATCGATTTGTGGGTTCCAGAACGTAAAGCTTCTCCTATCGCAAAGAGAAACATGGCTGGGACGAATAGATAGAATGCGCTAAAGTAGTAAAATACACCGAAAGAGGCGATATAAAATGCGAACGCAGTAGCCATCGCTCTTCTTCTGCCTGTTAGGTCTGCCACGATTCCTGTCGGTATCTCAAGTAAAAGTGTAGATATCTCTCTTATAGATATCAATGTACCTATCTGGAGAAAACTCATACCGTTCTCCAAAAAGAAAAGATAAAGAAATGGTTCAAAGAATCTTAGATTCTTCAAAAACCCGTAAGAAGAAAACTTGAACAGCATTATCTTTTTGTAGTCCCACATCTCCAACCAGGATTATAACGGAGAAATATAAATCTAATCATGATTTTTAAGTTTTCTTTCTAATTTACCCCCCATCTCATCTTTAAAGAGATGGTGGATGATTGTAAAAGAAGTTATTAATATACCGCTCAGCAATGCACCCCCTATCACATCGCTCAAGAAATGTACTCCTAGAATAATTCTAGAAAGACCAACAAGAGTTGCAAGAGATATACATATTACTAATAATAGGTAATTATGTTCTTCCTTATACAAGATTTGATAAAACACATACAATCCAATAAAAAAAGTAAATGCGCCAGTAGTGTGTCCACTTGGATAACTATAGCCTGTTTCATGGATGAAATCTATAGAAGGTCTCTGCCTACCCAAGATGTATTTTACGATTCTGTATGCTGGTACGACGATAAGCATCATAACAGCGTATAATATGGAAATAAAAGGTTCTTTGAGATAGTATAATAATATAATAACAGCAATCGAAGAAGGTAATAGAAAGTAAAAACTCCCCATTTTAGTTATATACCTCATGCTTTCGAACAATGGATTATCGGGTTCACCAGAAATACTTTTACTAATTTCTTTGTCGAAAGTTTTAGAATACTCTAAGGCTACGATAGATGTAAGAATAGAAAATAGGATTATTAATATTATCAGCAATAAGTACAGTTTATCTTTCTTTTTAAACCTCTTCATCGATATGAGATATTCTGTTAATGATATTTATTTTTTTTATGTTTGAAGATATGGTAAAAAAATTAATTAAAAATGGATTCTATTATGGTGTTATAAAGAGGGAATATAGATATGGAGGAAAATACAATTCACAAACACGATATCATAATTGTGGGTGGTGGTTTATCTGGCTTAAGAGCAGCTATCGAAGGTGCAAAAAATAACAAGGATATAGCGGTTTTATCTAAAGTTTATCCACTCAGATCACATAGTGTGGCAGCACAGGGTGGGATAAATGCAGCTCTTGGGAATGTTGAGGAAGAAGATTCCTGGAAAGACCATGCTTTTGATACTGTGAAAGGTTCGGATTACTTAGCGGATCAGGATTCGGTAGAAATACTAACAAAAAATGCTCCTGATGCTGTACTTGAACTCGAACACTGGGGTACCGTATTTTCAAGGATGGACGACGGTAAAATAGCTCAAAGACCGTTCGGAGGAGCAGGTTCTCCAAGGACATGTTATGCTGCAGACAGAACTGGACATAATCTTCTGAATACTCTATATGAACAATCAGTATCGCAAAACATCACGTTCTATGACGAATATTTCGTCACATCATTGATAACTAAAGATAATCGATGTTTGGGGTGTACTGCATTAAATATAGAAAATGGAGATTTTCACGGTTTTTCATCGAAAGCTTTGATTCTAGCAACAGGTGGGTACGGCAGGATATACAACCGTTCTACAAATGCTTTGATAAATACTGGAGATGGTGCTTACCTCGCTTATAAAGCAGGAGTAGGACTCGAAGATATGGAATTCATACAGTTCCATCCCACGACACTATACGGTTCAAATATACTGATAACCGAAGGTGCTAGAGGGGAAGGAGGTTATCTTAAGAATAACGAAGGAGAAAGGTTCATGAAAGATTACGCTCCCAAAGCTATGGAATTGGCTCCGAGAGATATAGTAGCTAGAGCCATCATAACTGAAGTCGAAGAGGGTCGCGGTTTTGAAGATGAGTACATACATCTGGACTTGACTCATCTGGGAGAAGAAAAGATAGATGAAAGGTTACCAGGGATAAGACAGATCGCTAAAGACTTTGCAGGTATAGATCCAGTTGAAGAACCGATACCAGTACAACCTGGACAGCATTATTCCATGGGTGGAATTGATGTAGACAACGGATGCAGTACTGATGTTAAAGGACTATATGCTGCTGGAGAATGTTCCTGTGTGAGTGTTCATGGAGCGAACAGACTTGGTGGTAATTCACTCTTAGAGACAGTTGTATTCGGTAAGATAGCTGGTGATACAGCTTCTATGGAGTTGGATGAAGTAGAATTTGATGAAGATATCTTCGGAGAAGAAATACAAAATGAACAAGAACATGTTAAAGAAATTTTGAACAGAGAAGAGGGGATAAATTACAGTAAGATATTAGATGAACTTCGGGAGACGATGTTCGAGCATTTTGGTGTTTTCAGAGAAGAGGATGAAATGAAAGAAGGACTAGAAAAAGTGAGAGAACTCAAGGATAGATACCGTGAAGTAGTCGTCAATAATAAAAATCGATCTTTCAACATGTCATTGATAAGAAC
>CAZEXI010000117.1:0-3466 GCA_964516805.1 uncultured Thermoplasmata archaeon | reverse complement strand
TGGAATAGAATATGCCATACTGGCTATTGTAGCGTCACTATTGGGCATGGTACTAGCGGGTTATTTCAATAGATTCATATCCAAACAGGATCGGGGTACAGACAGAATGAAAAAGCTTTCAGGAGAGGTGCAGAAAGGTGCGAAGACTTACCTGAATACCGAGTATAAATATATCGCGATATTCGTAGCTGTTGTCGCGGTTCTCCTTGTGATAAAAGATTACGCAGAGGGTAACACACCTCTTACATTCTTAGCTTTCTTGATAGGAGCAATACTTTCAGCAGCAGCTGGATATATCGGGATGATAACCGCTACCAACTCAAGCGCTCCAACAACACAGGCTGCTAGAAGTAGTCTTAACAAGTCGTTGAAAATAGCCTTCAGAGGTGGTTCAGTGATGGGACTATCTGTTGTAAGCTTGGGTCTGCTGGGTCTAAGCTCTGTTATATTGATAACGGATGCAGTCGCAGGTAACTTTGGAGAAGCTTTGACCTATATCGCTGGATTTGGATTCGGAGCTAGCTCAATAGCACTCTTCGCTCGTGTGGGTGGAGGAATATATACAAAAGCGGCAGATGTAGGAGCTGACCTTGTTGGTAAGGTCGAAAAAAATATACCTGAAGACGACCCAAGAAATCCAGGAGTCATAGCTGACAATGTTGGTGACAATGTTGGTGACGTTGCTGGCATGGGTGCAGATCTTTATGAATCATATACCAATTCTATAATAGCAGCTTTAACACTAGGATGGATGGCTTTTAATGAAACACCTATTCTAAGTTACAGTCCTTTAGAAGGAATGGGCAAATCTATATTTGCTATCCCATTACTCATAGCCGCAGCAGGAATAATTGCTTCTATGATAGCCATCTTTTTCATCAGGACCAAGGAAGACGCGTCTCAAGAAGCTTTACTAAATGCACTTAGAAGAGGTACCTGGGGCGCAGGAGTCATTATCGCGATTTTCTCATTCATCATAATATATTACTTTGCTCCATCTACTCTATCTAGTGGTGGAGATAAGTTCAATCTAGTACCTTACAGGATATTTGGATCGGTCGTTGCTGGTCTCGTAGCCGGTACATTGATCGGTTACTTTACTGAATATTTCACATCTGATAGGTACAAACCGACGAAGGACCTGGCAGAATCGACGGAAACAGGTCCAGCAACTTTCATAATACAGGGTATCGCTACAGGTATGGAAAGTACTCTTGCTCCGATAGTCATAGTATCCTTAACTATCTTGGTCTCATTCGTGTTTACTGGCCTTTACGGCATAGCTATTTCAGCCATAGGGATGCTTTCAACCCTCGGTGTCACACTGTCGACCGACGCTTACGGTCCAGTAGCTGACAACGCAGGTGGCTTAGCAGAGATGAGTGGTCTAGATCCTAAAGTAAGGGAAAGAACGGATGCTTTAGATTCATTAGGGAACACTACAGCTGCCACAGGTAAAGGATTCGCCATCGGTTCAGCAGCATTGACAGCTTTGACACTTACAGCAGCCTACACCACAAGAGTGCAGGAAGTCAGAGGTGGTTTTGGATTATCCAACTTAAGTTTATTACATCCACAAGTTTTGGCAGGTGTTTTCGTTGGCTCTATGGTACCGTTCCTTTTCTGTGCGATCACCATGAAAGCAGTAGGAAAATCTGCCTTTGCAATAGTTAAAGAAGCGAGAAGGCAATTCAATGAAATAACTGGTCTCATGGAAGGTGAAACGGATCCTGATTATCAAAGGGTCATCAACTTGAGCACATCCGCTGCACTGAAGGAGATGGTGATTCCAGGATTGATGGCAATAGTCGTACCACTTGCTGTTGGATTCTTATTAGGGCCAGCAGCATTGGCAGGCTTCCTTATAGCAGCAGTCGGAACTGGTTTTGTTCTCGCTATAATGATGGCTAATGCAGGCGGTGCTTGGGACAATGCTAAAAAATATATAGAAAAAGGACATCACGGCGGCAAAGGGTCCGATGCTCATAAAGCAGGAGTCGTAGGCGATACTGTCGGTGATCCTTTCAAGGATACATCTGGACCTTCACTGAATATACTACTTAAGTTGATGTCGATCGTTTCACTAGTATTCGCTAGTGCGATAGCTTCAAACAATTTATTATCTTTACTATAAGGTGACGAAATATGTATAAGATGGAAAAAAAACAGGATACTATAAGAATACCTCCTCAAAGACTCAACGAGGATATAGATGAAGTAGCTAAAGATATAGCTAGAGATGAGTTAGAAGGAATAATAGAGGATGATAACAAGCTGATAATTTTAGCTACTAACATAAAAAGAGAAGGTGACGGTAAAGTAGTCCACGGAGATGGAGGTATCTATCAAGACGTTAAGTACGATGCATTACTCTTTGAATTAGTCGAACAGGAGCTCATAATGGGTTATCTTTGTGAAGTTCTCAAGTTCGGAGCCTTCGTAAGGTTCGGTCCACTCGATGGACTTCTACACATAAGTCAGATAATGAACGATAAAGTCGAAGTTGACCAGGGTAATCAGCGCTTGGTAGGTAAAGAAGAGAACAAATCACTCACCATCGACGATGAGATCAGGGCTAGAATAGTCACTATAAGCATAAACGAGAGGAGTCCAAGAGAGAGTAAGATCGGTCTCACGATGAGACAGAACGGTCTTGGAAAGATAGAATGGATCAAAGAAGAATTAGAAGAAGAGGAGGCGTCATAGGATGAAGAACGCTAAAGCATGCAAGAAGTGCAATCACTTGACAGAAGAGAACGAATGTCCCCTCTGTGGCGGAGAAGTTTCTAGAGAATGGCAGGGATATCTAGTGATCATCGATCACGAGCATTCACAATTAGCCAGAAAGATGGGTATAAGCACGAACGGAAAGTTCGCCCTGAAGGTAAGAGGATAGATGAGTATCTCAAAGATACCAGATCACGATCTTGCCTTACCCGAAGACTCCAGAGATGAGTTAAAGCAAACTTTAGGTCCGGTCGTATCTGGAGAGTTACCTGAAAAATACATCGATAAAAAACCTATCATAGCTGTTGGAGACGTGGTCACCGATATACTGATAGATCAAGAGATCACGCCCGATGTTTGTATTTACGATGGGATAACACGAAGGGGTAACTACCAAAAAAAACAGAACAGACCGGAGAAAACACTAAATATAAAAAATCCTGCTGGTATTATTAAACAGGATTCCTGGAAAGTGATCCAGGAAGCTATCACTGATGAAGAACCAGTTTCGATAGAGGTCGATGGAGAAGAAGACCTTTTATCACTAGTTTCAATCGCTTTATGTCCCGAAGGAGGGATAGTTATTTATGGCATCCCCTCTAAAGGGATGGTAATAAACGAAGTTGATAGTGAGATCAAACGAAAAACTTGGCAAGTAATAAATAATATGACTAAAGTCGACGAAGGATGATATCATGGTTGAAGTAGAAATCGAGAGTGAGAAAGAAAATAAGCTCCT
>CAZEXI010000116.1:0-3469 GCA_964516805.1 uncultured Thermoplasmata archaeon | reverse complement strand
TCTCATGAGTTCCAGGATCATCAAAAGTATACTCTTCTTGGATCTCAAATTCAGTTCCATTGGGTATATCGATCATCTTTATCGTTTCGTTATCTACCATAAAAGAAACTGTAATCGAATAATCGTCTGAAGTTATACCCCAGGCAACAATTTCAACATCTCCACCGATCGGTATCCTGGAAGGAGTGATATAGAGAGCATATACCCCTACTTCTACATGACTATCTTCGATTACAACATTCTGGGATTTAGTCACATTTTTAATCATATCTGGTAAATTTCCGACAAATTTGACAGTATATCTTCCAGGAGTCAAATCGCTTGTATTGAATTTACCCTTAAAGGCACTATCAATCAAACTAGGATTTATTTTAGATATTTCTTCACCATCTTTCATCAATATTAGCTCAGCAGAAGGGTTGTCATCTTCTGTTAGATTACGAACTAGATCATCTGGATAACTCTCGTAGACTTTACAATCAACACCTACTTCTAATTCATCTCCGATTTCTACAATTGAAGGAACTTCCATAGCTTCGATCCTTAATTTCTTTTCACTCAATATCTTTCTAAAATAGTCTTCAGCAAATGGATAACCGTCTTCCTGGGTAAATCTAACAAAATTTGCAGATTTATTACTTATATTATCAGCCATAAACGGACCATTCGAAACAAAGACATGATGATGGTCATAATAGAAATCTATAACACTTTCGAGCTCCTCCTCAAAAATTCCTTGTGAAACAGTAATAGGTGCGTTGTTCTCTTCTTTAAGATACCATGGGATGTATTCTTTTTCTATCATATTCTGCAGTGTATCAACGATATCCTGTCCTTGTTCTTCAGACAACCAGTGTATCCAGTGTTTCTCATAATTATCCCAGCTGTAAGTTCCCGTATCACTTGGAATATATTCATCATTTTGATTTACTAAGAATTGTGCTGCTTCATATTGGTAATACGGGACAGCAGGCCAGATAGAATAATAATACCCGATCTTAGAATCTATAGGCATTGTATAATCTCCCCAGATAGTATAGGTTTGATTATCCTTATCCCAGTGCTCTCCTTTGATTGATCTGAATCTATCTTCATTTTTATCAGCAAAACCTTCGTGATAATATTCGTCGTTAGACCCATCTTTGAAGGACATCTCCCAAGACCAAGCGTGCCATCCCATCACATCCCTTAAAGTTAAATTAGCACCGGAATGCCACTTTCCTCCAACTATACTATATGTCACCTTTACTGCAGATCTAACTCCATGTCCGACTTCTTCCCACTGATTTGTAGTCGAATTGTAGATAACAGCATCATCTGGAACAGATATATTTCTGTTCAGCACTAGATCTCCGGTTTCATTGGTTTTCCAGGAATAATCTCTCTTTACCATGGATGTTGGTCCTCTTTTCTCATACCAGTTTTCCTCTTCATACCAGTTGCATCTTACCGGAACAGGTTTGCCCGAACTGGGATGGAGAGTAGTTCCAACATCCATCAGCATGCGTTTCATACTAAGGCCATAGATATCTGATGAACCTCCCAATTCATTCCAGTTATCATAAAATAATGTGCCTTGAGCAGAATACTGTGCTAAATTCAGATCATCTTTTGAAATCTCGATAGTCCTGGGTGTGAATATATCATCCCATCCTGAAAGGACGTTCGTAGAAGCAGATCTAACTCTTGATTTGTTGTAAAGATAGTATTCATGATCTGAGCAAATATATACTCTTATAGCTTCCTCGACACCAAGATCAACACCCCTCTCCATATAATCCCAGTATTGCTCTTTTGAGTTCATCTGACCTTCAAATAATCTTTTGGTGATATTTTCCAAAGTTAGATTTCCGTAGAATACACCATGTTCTCCATCAGCGTCCCATGCTGCACCATCTTCGTAGTATCCATACCTGTAATCAGCATCACTTACAAAACCTCCAGGCATATAACCGTACCAACCAGAGTACATCATGGCAGGTGTCATCTCTCCATAATATTCTGCACGATCGGATAACCATCCCCCGGTGTAAAAATTCCACTGTAGTTCTGCAGGGTCGCTTGACCATATGATATACCCATAGGATATATGAGTGTTTTTCCGCTCATCTACCTTTAAATTACAATCCCTGAGTAGATCAGAAAAGTACTCACCTATCTCTTCTCTCTCATCTTCTATCCTGATTATACCCCTGACCTCTACAGGTTCAAAGGTTCCGTTAGGAGTTTTATATTCCCAAAACTGGGAATTGTTTGAAGGAGGTTTTAATTCACCTTTGAGTTCTGGATCGTTCATGGCGGAAGTCAATCCCTGCTGAACCATCTCTATACCTTTCTGCTTGCTTACTTCAGCAGTAAAACCTCTCTTTTCTACTATATTTTCATAATGATCATCGTAAGCTGGTGATGATTGACTGAAAGGTAGGTATCTGGGTTCAGCATGACCATTATAGAAATCGCTGATAACTTTTTTCCTATCTAGCAGAAAGTTAGCAGCATACCTTACCTCTTCTATAGCGAAGGGATTGAACCTTATCTTACCGTCAACGTTGCACTCGTATGGTGATGCTGTGTGTGCAGGATTGAAGTATAAACTGTAGTAACTATCTTCAGATCTCCATTTACCTGTCCTCTCTTTTACCTCTGAAGACAAAGAATCGTACTTTCCGCCTGATAATGGGAATAAGAAACTTTCTAACTGACCATTTGCAACATCCTCAGCACTATTTTCTACTTTTGTTCTAACTTTTATATGGATTGAGTCCGGAGTTGAATGCGAATGAGGTTGTGATTGGATAGAATTATTCAAATTGTAAGAACTTGTTAAGATAGAAATTGAACTTAATAACAGACAGCATATAATTACATATGTAATTATTTTATGAGATTTCATCCTCTGACCTCTTAGTAATAAATATAATCCTCCTAAATATTTAAAACTATTGTTATATAATCATCAACGAAGTGGATATATATCGATGTTTATTTTAGTAATGAATTAAAGATCAAGATGTTTTTTCTTTTTGAGGAGTGAAACCCTTAGAGATATAGTGATAAAAAGTATTATTAAACTGAATCCGGGAATTCCGTTGTCATCATCTTTCTTTTTGATTTTAATGGATTTTGTCACTTTTAGTATTCAATCTTCTTCCCAGATATCTTTTTCGTCTTCCTCTTCGTTTATCTCTTCATCCGTAGAGCTTTGCTCGAGTGATGATTCAGAATCTTCTTCTATATTTTCAAATTCTTCCTCTTCAGTCTCCTCAATACCAGTTTCCTCTATCTCTTCTTCAAGGGTGGGTAGATCTTCTTCTATTTCCTCATCACTCAGTACTTCTTCAGTCTCAATACCAGCTTTCTCCTTCTGCTTCATCAACTCGTCCTGCAGACCCAACTCTGCAACCGAATTTCTAGTGATATCGTATTCTTCTTTATCCTCATCAGAGATATGATCGTACCATTTCTCTGG
>CAZEXI010000115.1:0-3507 GCA_964516805.1 uncultured Thermoplasmata archaeon | reverse complement strand
CTGCAAAAAATATACAATCTAAGAGCAAACTAGATTTTTAGGTTGACCAAAATTTTTAATAATTGATTCAATTTCTAAAGATTACATGAAAAAAGATACTAGGGAAGAGTATCTAGAAGCTCTCTACAAATTGTATACAAATTCAGAGAGTATAAAAACAGGTGAAATAGCTAAAGCCTTAGAAGTTTCTCCTCCAACGGTTACAGAAGTATTACCCGTTTTAGAAGATGAAGGTTATATAAAATACAAACCTTATTATGGAGTTCAATTGACTGAGAAAGGTAAAGAAGAAGGTAGAAGATTGGTTAGAACTCATAGAGTCTTAGAAGTTTTTTTAGATAACTACTTTTCTTTGGACAAATCTGCAATACATGAGAAAGCGTGTCAAATGGAGCATATATTTGATATGGAAATGATCAATTTAATATGTAAGAGAATGGGAGCACCTGAAGTATGTCCCCATGGGAATAAGATCCCTCCTTGTGATTTAGAAGAATGCCCAGTAGGAGATGATGAAGATTAAATACGCTAGAAAAGCTCTTGATATACCAGAAGATGAAGACGTCACCGTACTGGTCGGAAATCCTAACGTAGGAAAATCGGTAATTTTTTCCTACCTTACTGGTAAGTATAGAGATGTTTCTAATTTTCCTGGTACAACCGTTGAGATCAGTAAAGGTAAATCCAAATGGGGTGTAAAGAAAGGGACCGTTATAGATACACCTGGTGCTGATTCACTGACACCTATATCTGAAGATGAAAAAGTGGCAAGAGACCTAATAACTGGAACTGATCCAAATAGAATAGTTCAAGTCGCGGATGCAAAGAACCTTAAGCGAGCGATGATGCTGTTTTTACAGTTATCCGAGATGGAGATACCTCTAGTTCTCAACTTGAACATGATGGATGAAGCGAAAACAAGATTGATCAATATAGATACTAAAGGTCTTTCTGAAGAGTTAGGTGTCCCAATTGTAGAAACAGTAGCACCTGAAGGGAGAGGTTTACATAAACTTAGAAATAATTTAGAAAATGCTTCTATATCAGATATAAAACCCGATTATCAACCCGAAATTAAAAATGCGATAGAAAAAATTTCTGATCTTTTTGGAAGTAGGGGTATTGCTCTTTTATATCTTCAAGCGCCTAAGGAGATGAGAGAGTATATTAAAGAAAGAATCGGTGTTGAGGAAGAAAAGAAAGCACAAGATATTCTCTTCAATTTGCATCGCAAATACAGCCAGGATCTCAGTTATTTGATCACCATGTCTATCAGGGAGAAAGCTGAAGAACTAGCTTCAAAATACATGTCAAAAGGAGAAGTCACTAAGACATCATTTAAAGATAAAATAAGTGATTTAACGATGAAGCCCATCACTGGTGTACCGATTTTCATCGGTGCATTACTGCTGCTATATCTTTTTGTCGGTTATATAGGAGCGCAGGTCATGGTTGAATTCTTTGAAGGTTTCCTATTTGGTGATTATATCAACCCATGGATTCACGATACTGTAATCGATCTTTTGGGCCACAATGCTGTCTCGAAAATACTTGTTGGCGAGTACGGGGTATTGACTGTAGGGTTTACATGGGCTGTAGCACTCATATTGCCAATCATCACAACTTTCTTCCTAGCATTTTCATTACTGGAAGATTGTGGATATATACCTAGATTAGCAGCTATGGCTGATAGAACCTTGAGGAAAGTGGGATTGAACGGAAAAGCAGTCCTTCCTCTTGTATTAGGATTTGGGTGTGATACCATGGCCACTTTGACAACAAGAGTACTCGATACCAAAAAAGAAAGGACCATTGCCACCCTAATGCTTGCTTTGGGAATTCCTTGTTCAGCCCAATTAGGAGTTATATTCGCAATAATGGCCACTTTACCAGTTAGTTACTTCTTCATTTGGGTTGCAGTAGTAGTCTCACAGCTTTTACTCGTAGCCTGGTTAGCATCTAAGATATTGCCAGGTAAACGTGGAGATTTTATAATGGAACTGCCTCCTTTGAGGGTTCCAAAATGGGATAATGTACTCAGGAAAACGTATTACAAAGTGGTTTGGTTCTTTAAAGAAGCACTACCTCTCTTCATGCTTGGTACATTCGTGATAAGTGTTTTTAAAATAATAGGGTTTTTGAAAATAATAGAAAATGGTTTAAAACCTGTTGTTCATGATTGGATGGGTTTAAGCCCAGAAACTTCAAAATATTTTATCCTAGGCTTTTTAAGAAGAGATTTCGGTGCTGCAGGATTACTTAGTGAAGCTCAATCTATGAGCTCAATAGATATGTTAGTCGCTACAGTAGCAATCACATTATTCGTTCCGTGTATCGCCAATTTTCTTATGATAATTAAAGAAAGAGGTTACAAAACTGCCATAGCTATTATCGGATTTATCATCCCATTTGCGTTCTTGGTGGCAGGCGTGTTGAATCACTTGATGACATTCTTTGGAGGATTGTTATGAGCGATCATAAGTGTCCTCTTTGCGGGTTCAGTTTTGATGAGGGAGAAAGTACCGCTTGCCAAAGCTGTCCTATGAACAGTGGATGTAATATGATCAGATGCCCAAGTTGTAATTATGAATTTATTCCAGGAGTGGATGAAAGATGAATGGTAATGTTTGTGAAATAGATATAGACGAGGCTTTAGAGATTCTTTGGACATTAGAGGAGCAGGGTGAAACTGATAAGGAAAGATTTAAAGAAAGATTTAGTGAGGAATTTGGAAGCGCTCCTGATGACGATCATAAAAAAAGATTTCGTCATGGATATCGAGGTAAAGTCAGTGAAGAAGTTCTAGATGAGTTGATTGAAAGAGACTTAGCTAAAGAAGTAAATGGAAATGTAAAATTAACGGATAAAGGTCACGATCTTGCTCGAGACATTGTTAGAAGACATAGGTTAGCTGAAAGATTATTTGTAGATATGCTTGACATGGGCAAAGAAGAAATTGAAAAACCTGCATGTGAATTTGAGCATCTGCTTTCTGAAGATGTTACAGATAGAATATGTACTCTGTTAGGTCATCCTAGAGAATGTCCACACGGTTTACCCATACCTAAAGGAAAGTGTTGTTCTGTAGGTAAGGAGACTATAGAACCGGCCATCATACCTTTGACAAAAGTAGAAGTTGGAAAAGACGTAGAGGTTGCTTATATACATACAAGCAGCCATTCTAGGATTCATAAATTACTTTCGTATGATATAGGGCCTGGCTCCACTATAGAGGTACATCAAAAAGATCCAGTTTTCGTTATCCGTTCAGGTGAAACCAATATAGCTCTCGAGGAGGAAATCATCAAGGATATTTATGTAAAACCTTTGAGTTGAAATTTAATTTTTATGCTTTTGAAGATTTGAACAAAAATAAACCCACTAACTTACGGAAGGTTTATTACCAAATAAAACCAATTATTTATTTAAAACTGAACTCGAGGAATATACCTATTCTTTGAGTCGGGAAGGGTGTATCGATATGAATGATAAATTGAAAACCATGAT
>CAZEXI010000114.1:0-3646 GCA_964516805.1 uncultured Thermoplasmata archaeon | reverse complement strand
TTTAAATATTACTCTCACTTTACAATAATTAAATGCTGAGTAGAAAGAGTTTCCTGACCTTCGTAAACAACATAGTCGCCTACACAACAGGTTATGTTGGACTCTTTTTCATAGCTCGGTTCATGACTAACAGCCGGTACAACTACGGTATGGTATCGTTCGCGATCTGGTTCGTTGGTCTGTTCGCTTTCATCTCTTCCGTATTCGATGGTGCTCATGTAAAAAGAATATCAGAAGGTAGAGATGAAGGAGAATGTATGGGTACATACATCTCTCTTAAAACAGCTGCAACCATAACAACCGTCGCAGTGATGTTTTTTGGTCTACTCTTCTGGATATATGTGATGGGAAGAGGTTTTCAGAGTCCCACCCATGAAACAGTATTATACATAATTATACTATTTTTCGTACTCAAACAAGCGGGAAAAGTGGGAGTACAGACTTTCGTAGGTAAAGGAATGATAGCTAAGGCTGAACTACTAAAGTTCATGGATCAAACTGTTCCGACCGTCTTCATCATATTTATCGTCCTCACAGGTGGACAGGCAGTAGAACTAGCGTTCACATACATAGCTGGAGGACTATTGATGGCCCTGTTAGCTATATTTCTGCTCAAAGATATAAAGATAAAAAAACCAAGCATGAAGATGATCAAAAGTTACTGGACCTTTGGTTTACCCTCGTTCATAAGCAGCTGGGTAAGCAGATTAGGTAATAGAGTGGATGGAGTCCTAGTACAACTATTCTGGGGATCTACCAATGTAGCAAACTACGCAGCAGGGGTCAGGATGGCTGGGATCATCTCCGGTGTATCTATGGCTGTCTCACAAGTGATGTTTCCAACTATCTCAAAACATCACGCTAACATGGACTGGAATAAGATACGAGAAGTAGTCAAAAAATCATCTAGATATCTCTCACTCTTCATCTCACCGGTTTTTATCTTCCTGCTGTTTTTTCCTTCAGATGTGATCCACATAATGCTGAGTGATTCCTGGCTTCCTGCGGTACCGATAATTAGAATACTCTCGATCAACGCCTTCTTCATGGTCTATTCAACTCCTTTTAGAAATATCTTTGGAGGTATCGACAAACCTAAACTTGGAGCAAAGATTTCTATCTTCGGGAACACGATAAACGTAGCTCTTAACATATTATTGATACCCGATTCGATCTACGGAGTTCCTTTAGCAGGACTCAAAGAAGTGGGTGCTGCAATAGCAACACTAACCGCAGGTCTGATAATCACATTTTCATCATTCATCATATCAAAGAGAGAAGCAGATGTATTCCCGAACTACAAAGTCATACTACACATATTAACAGCAGTAGTCGCTGGTTTAATAGTACTCATACTAAAAACGAATGTACAGCCCATCGATAGGTTCTATCATCTTTTAGGATATTCCGCTCTTCTTCTAGGTATATATTTAGCCATCTTATACCTGATAAACGAATTCACAAAGAGCGATTGGAAATTCATCTGGGATACGATCGATGTAAGGCAGATGTGGAAATATATAAAGGAAGAACTTACCGGGAAATGATTTTTTCAAATATTCTTCATTAACTTTTCTATATCTACTAATGACAATTTTTCATCATCTAAATCAATCAAATCTTCCTCAAATCCTGATTTAGAAAAGAGAAGATATTCCACTTCCCTTTTACTTTTTTTCCATCTAACTTTATTCTCTTTTTCTTTTAATTTATAAAATAATCCTTTACCCACTGGATTATCACTCCATTTACATTCTCCTAAAAGTAATTTATTTTTTTCTCCATCTAAACCTACTACATCAATTTCATCGTCTTTATACCACCATTTTCCTACTTTTTCATAATTATAATTTTTACCAACATATTTCTTACAAACATCCTCGAATATTGGACCCATATAATGTGAATAATCTTTTTTCACCCTTTTTACACTTTTAATAGGGTCGTCTTCTATCCTACCCTGATAAGGATAAACGTATGATAGCCAAAATCGAAAATAATTATCCGTTACTCTATAAATAAAATTCTTTTTCTTTGCAGGTTCAGTTATAGGATGTTCTCTTTCGATTATCTCTAATCTTTCTAAGACTTTTAAGTACTTGTTAACATTAGTAACTGATACCCGGCTTTTTGAAGATATCTCTGACAGTTTAGTAGCTCCATCTATGATGGCCTTTATCATGTTGAAATAAACATTAGGTTTTCTCAATTCTTCTCTTAAGAGTATTTCCGCTTCTTCATAAAGTATATTTAATCTATTAAAGAACGTAGATTTGATGTTTTCAAAGAAGTCTTTCTTATCGTCGAATTCCTTCAAATAAAATGGGATCCCTCCTAATGCTCCATAAGTCCTGAGGAGGTCTGTTTCAGAATAAGAAGGTAAAAATTCATTGATTGCATTGAGTGGAATTTCGCTTAATTTCAACTGCCCGGTTCTTCTTCCATAAATAGGGCTCTTATAATTCATCACTTCAGTTTCCATCATACCTACTGAAGACCCAGTCAGGATCAAAAAAATATTTTTTTCTTTCAATTTTTCGTCCCATAGGTGTTGAATTTCTGATAAAATATTTTTATTTTCCTCGATCCAATAAGGAAACTCATCTATAATAAATACAAGTTTATCGTTAATCTCTATTTTTTCTAGTATATTTTCAAAAAACTCTTCTAAATCTCTACTTTCTCTGATGAAAATATCAAACTCTTCTGAAAACGTTTCTCTCATTCTCTCTAATTCAATGGACAAATCCTGTCTCTTTGCAAGGAAGTAAAAGCTTTTTTTAGATTCAGCGAATCTTTTAGCGAGTGTAGTTTTGCCAATCCTTCTCCTCCCATATAAAATGAAAAGGTCAGCACCTTCTTTTTTGTATTGGGTATTTAAACCATCAAGTTCGCTTTTTCTATCAACAAAGTTTAGTAACATAATACTTAGTAATACATTACTACATATTAAAAGTTTAGGAACCAGATCTAAAATTTGTAGAGCATATTGGAAAAAAATCAATTTAAAATTTGATGATGAGAAAAGGTGATTAATTGAACATCACCAAATTACTTAGCAATTCGGAACATAATTATATAATCACGATTCGAATACTGCAAATGACTATTTAAGAATTCTGCCGATTTTTTTTATATTATTAGTTATAGAAGCAACTGTTAAGAAGGTAATAAAAAGTCTATTTATGACATAATGAAATAGTAAATAAAAATCTCAGTTATTTGGAAAATCATCATATGTATTATCGTAATTATAATATCGAAATAACACTTCTTAAAGATAATCGTAATTATAATAATCATGATAACACAAAATTTCATCGATAGAAGAGATGAGTTAGATTTTCTTTAATCACAGAATGAGATCTTCTATGTTGGTAATTTATAGCATAAAGAGTAAAACTGCACTAGTAGAAAAAAAATTTAAAAATAAAAATCATATCCATTATACCGCTTTGGGACCTAATAAATCAAAAAAAGAATCAAATAGACAAATCGTGTAAATTCTTTGACCCATAAAAAACCCAAACAAAAAACTATATAAACTTTCTATCATTCAACTGTACAACTATTAGGTGTTATTAATATGACTGGAATAGAATATGCCATACTGGCTATTGTAGCGTCACTATTGGGCATGGTACTA
>CAZEXI010000113.1:0-3918 GCA_964516805.1 uncultured Thermoplasmata archaeon | reverse complement strand
TTTCAATCATGTTTTTTCCTATTTATTAACTTTTTCTCGGAATCTTTTGAATAATATTTAAAATATTATCATAATTAAAACAGATGGAGTGTACTAGAGAGATTATAAAAAAATCCTTATGAGTGAAACGTGAATTAAGAAGATTTTAATCATTTCATATATACAACCTATTTTCAGAACTTCTACGTATAATCAAATCCTTCCCTGGTCCTAGCTGCTAAACCTGTATCGTATACCTCCACCTCTTTCTTTGTAAGAAATGTCCTTGCTGTAGCCACAATCTCGTCGTTTTTATCGACCACAATCGTTTCATCCCCTTCTCTCAGATCATTCCACATATCAGTAACGAATTTGGCGAAGACATTGTGACCTTGGCAGTTATACTCTGCACTGTCATCGGTTACCACCGTCCTCAAAAATGGTGGTTCAAATGATTCTTTCAGCAGTCTAGCTCCAGCTTTCTTCAAAGTGAAGAATCCGTCATAATGCCTTCTTGAAAGGATATGCTCACCATCCAGCATCACGTTCCTTATCCTTCCTTTCCTGTTCTTCACGTAACTCAACTCACCGTCAGTCAGTACTTCACCAGCACCGTTACAGAACTGGTAGTCAGAAACTGAATGTATCTTCATCTCATCGAATGACATCCCCTTCTTGTTAGGTAGACTTTCTATGGTCTCTTCCCCTTTCCACCAGAGTATTTCAGAGAATTCTTTGTTTTCTAAAAACTTATCTAAATCTATCTCGCTCTCAACGTAATCAGGGAAGACTGACTGTGCTATAGGATAAATCTCGTCCAGTTCCAATGGTACTGGTCCGAAGGGTGTTGAAACGAGTAGATTGACTTTTTCTCCATCCAATAGATCCATCTGTTTTTCCATGAAACGATGATAAGGCTTTTTGTTTTCATCACATTCTAAAATTACAATAGGTCCTTCTTCTGGAAATTTGTAATCTTCTATCAGGTAATTTTGAATACGCTTGATAACCGGTCTTTTCATCGTTGTGCTGCCCGTGTAAAAAAGAGCTTTCTGTCTACTACGAGGTTCAAAATAATCTAAAAGTAGATTCCAATCGTAAATACTCTCCATGGATTCCAACAGGTCTGGATGGGCTCTGACCCTCTGTTCAACAAGCTCCCATAAATTCCCTTCTTTTATAGCCTGTTTTATCCTTTCTATCTCTTTAAAGCTTACCCATAAGTTGTGTTCAGCTATCAAGAGTGACCTCTTTTTCTTTTCCACATTTCGTAATTCTTCAGGTGTATAAGAACTGCAGACTGGACAGTGACATGAAAAATGTTCCATATCATCTATATTTTTAGTGCCTGTGGAAAACATCATGTCTCCACGTTTTCCGTACTTGGCATAAGATGAAGAATCGAAGAGGTCACATCCCATCAATACAGCCCAGGGATATATCATTGGGTGTCCTGCACCGAACAGATGAACTGGTCCTTTGGGTCCGAGTCCTTTTTTGGATGCTAGGATTATTCCGGCCAATTCTTTGAATCTGTAATCTTCCATCAAGGGGACTACTCCACCGATAGGATAGAAATGGTTGCCCAGTTCAGAGATTTTTCTGCCACTGTATTCTCTCAGGTCAGTAAAAGTAGAACCCTGAATAGGTAGTGAGAGATAACCATCCATTTCACCATACTTATCAACAGCCTCCCCGGCTCTATGAATGGTTTTATTTACCTTTTCTTCTACCTCATTTCTGGTATCATCTGGTTCTGTAAATAGGTCAAGTATAGTAGATATATCTGAACCGATATCTTTTTGAAATTTGATTATCTCGTCAGGTTTTATATCCACTTCACCATAGACATATGCCTGGAATGTACCTGAATCTGTCATGATCGGACCTGAATAATCAAGAATCTCGTGAAGACCTTTATCTAGAGCTTTTTCTCTCAGTTCTTTATTCTTATAAATCACATATGAATTTGTTATCAAGATCTGACTTCCGAATTCTTTCTGTAATCTTTTAGGAGATATGAATTCTATATTTGGGTTTATAACCGGCATTATCGAAGGAGTTTCTACAACTCCGTGAGGGGTTTCAAATTCACATATCCT
This sequence comes from uncultured Thermoplasmata archaeon, assembly GCA_964516805.1. Lineage (GTDB taxonomy): Archaea > Thermoplasmatota > Thermoplasmata > Halarchaeoplasmatales > Halarchaeoplasmataceae > CAYSTL01. Next base: position 1,837 of record CAZEXI010000113.1, on the reverse strand, counting down.
TGCCAATCCATCTTTGTGTTTTATTTCGAACATTTCCAAACTACCTATCCCATAATGGTGACATCTCTCTCAGGTTCTTGATTACCTCAGGTATCACCTTTATCGCTTTCTCCACATCTTCTTTTTTCGTGTATCGACTGAGAGTTAGACGTAAAGAACAGTGAGCATACTGTTCATCTAATCCTATTGCTAACAGGGTTCTAGAAGCCTTTAAAGAAGTAGATGAGCATGCTGAACCAGTTGATGCAGCAATCCCTTTAGAATCTAGATGAAGGACTATCGCTTCGCCTTCAGCCGCTTTGAAGTAAAAATTGGCGTTGTTCGGTAATCTTTTCTCACGATGACCGTTGAGATAAGATTCTTCGATTTCTTCTAAGATATTTTCTATAAGTTTATCTCTAAGTTCAGTCATCCTAGGTACATATTTGTTCATCTCTTTCTCGGCTATCTCACAAGCTTTACCCAGACCAACTATTCCACTCACATTTTCGGTCCCAGATCTGTAACCGTTTTCATGTCCTCCTCCGTGAATGATCGGTTCTATATCGACGTCATGGGATAAATAAAGTGCACCTACACCTTTAGGTCCGTGTAATTTATGAGCAGATAATGAAAGCATGTCTATCTTTTCATCTTTCACATCTATGGGTATCTTACCTACTGCCTGAACTGCATCTGTATGGAATAGTACATCATTTTGATCAGCTATTTCAGCTAGCTCTTTAATAGGTTCGAGACTCCCAATCTCATTATTAGCATACATTATGCTGGCTATGACTGTATCATCACGGATGGCATCTTTGAAATCCTTTATATCGACCAAACCATCTTCATCCACCCCTAGATATGTCACATCATAACCTTTTTCTTCCAAATACTTACAGGTATTAAAAACAGCAGCGTGTTCTATTTCTGTAGTGATTATATGATTTCCTTCGTTCTCCTCAACAGCTCCTTTTATAGCCAGATTATCTGCTTCAGTCCCTCCAGAAGTAAAAATGATCTCTTCGCTGTCAGCCCCTATAAGACTGGCAGTTTTTTCTCTAACATCTTTCAAAGCCTTACTCGCTTCCTTTCCCATCTTATGAAGGCTTGATGGATTACCATATTTCTTATCGTAATATTCATCCATTGCCTTTTTCACACGATCATCGACCCTGGTTGTTGCTGCATCGTCGAGGTAAATATAATCCATGACAAACACCTGTTTAGAGAATAAGAAATAGGAGATACTAAAAAGATTTCTGGTTAAAATTCTTATTTTTAACTACTCGTTATTCCTTTGAATATGATTTTCAACTACTTTTCCAACAGCCTTGCTTCCAAGTACTTCTGGATAAATGATATGATCAACCTTATCCTGAATATCTCTTTTAAGAGATTTTGAATGAACTCTAGCTATAATATCACAGTCAGGATTCTTATCTCTAATTATGTCTACGATCGTCTTAACATCTCTTTCACCTGGGATAGTAACTACCACCAACTTTGCATTTTTGATGTTTGCTCTCTCCAATATGTGTGAACTAGTCGCATCTCCATATATGTATGGGAAATTTAGCTCATCTAGGATATCCATCTTTTTTGGATCGTGATCGATGACTATAAACGGTTTTCTGTACGGTAAAATTGTATCAACAGTAATGTGTCCAACAGTTCCATAACCTATCAGGACTACATGATCTTTGATAAGTTCTTTTTTGTCAAATTTTGTTTTTTCTTTAGCCTGTGGAAATATTTTATTTATAATTCTTGAGAGGGATTCAAACTTTCTGAGCCATCTGTATATTTTATCACTGTTCATTATCGAATATGGGGTGATGATTATGGTTATCAT
>CAZEXI010000112.1:0-4076 GCA_964516805.1 uncultured Thermoplasmata archaeon | reverse complement strand
ATCTCGTCTATCAGATCTAATTCAGTCACCAGTTCTACATCTTCTTCTAACTCGTTTTCTAAGTCTCTGACGGTCTTGATACTGAAGAGTTTACCGTTGAAACCTATCTTTTCTCCTGACTCGATATTCTCGCCTAACCATTCTTTGTATGACGGAACTTCTTCTTTTCCCATCTTGAACAATTCAATCTCAGAATTTTCTAATTCCTTTTCAGCCTGGATATAATATCTACCGTCGGTCCAAAGTCCTGATTCATCCATCGTTACTACCACCGTACCTGCCGAACCTGTGAATCCAGATAACCATTTTCTGGTCTTGTAGCGTTCTGGAACGTATTCACTGTTATGTGGGTCAGAAGTCGGTATTATGTAAGCAGATAAGTCGTTTTCCTTCATCAATTCTCTTAGTGATCCTACCTTTTCATTCACGGAGCTTGATTCCATAATAAAACCTCATCGTAAGTTGGATATGAAATCCTACCGTGGTATAAATATATTTATGACTATTATCATCAAGAGAGGCTATACCTAGATTTGAGGAGTATCGAAACTACAATCAAGGATACAAGATAGGATAATATAGTTCCGATTAGAAGTCCAAATGCTGGATATAGAAAATGAAGTGCTATGGCATAACTGACTACTGTAGGTGTTCCAAAAATCATCGATTTTGCTGTCCCTCCTACGAATTTAGGACCATGTTCTTTAGTAAATATGAGCATCGTGGATAAAAAGATGGCTGGGAATACAGAAAAAATACCACTGAGTACTGAACCGATGTTAGACAGGGTAACAGCGACAGCGATAACTATTCCTGCTAATACTCCTCTGAACAGTATCTTTCTTTTAGTGTATTCGACTTCTTTCTTTTCTACCGATTTAACTTTGATCACTTTTTCGAGTATTATCAGTGCCAGTATCATCATGGCTAGATAGATGATGATAGAGATGTAGATATTATTGAAATCAAAGATGTAGAGTAATACGGATAAAACAGACCAAACACCTAAAGTGCTTATCAAAATAGTGGGTAATCTTCTGTTTGCCATAACAGCGAACATGAACAGAAATATTATGTTTATACCCATCTCCGCAGGTACTACCGCAGCAGAATCTGACGCGAACGAAGTACCTTTGTTCAGTGATATGAATATAAATGCTATCACAATTGTTGAGGGTAAAGTTCCGATTATACCGCCCAATTTAGTACCGAATTTTTCAGCTATGATGCTGATCCCGACTACGATAACTGCTGATAAAACGAAGGGGATCACGATCTGATAGATCAGGGGAATCATTGGATTGGCTATTTTATAGGGATATAAAATTCTTTGTAACATTTGTGTTTTTTTACTTTAGAGTATATCTATCCTTTTCAGCACAAGATTTGATATCACCAGTGATGTTGAAGATACGGCAATAATAGGCATCGCAGGTAGAAATCCAAAGGTAGGCAGTAATTCATAATTATATGCGATCAACAACGCTAAACCCGTGATTATCGAAATTATGCATGCTTTCGGATCTACATCGAAGTAAAGAACTGAAAGTGTGACGGGATATAGGATCGCGAGTCCTGTAAATGCCCAGGTTACAATGGTGAAGATAGAAGCAGGTGGATCGTAAGCTAGTGCAAGTCCTATAAATGCAAGAACTACCACCATAACATGACCCATAGAATAATCAGCTTTCGTCGTTTTATGTGGTATGAACTTGTGGAATACATCTCTAGTAAACATCGAGCTTAGGGTTAAAAGCTGACTATCAGCGGTAGACATGAAGGCAGCGAAACCTCCACTCATTATCAAAGCGGAAAGCCACACCGGTGAGTATCTATCTAATAACATCGGCAATATACTGTCTGCTTCCTGAGCTGATAGACCTGGCATCGCACCACGTCCCATGACTCCTATCATCACAGGCAGCAAAAACAATAACGAGATAACTATCGGATAAAATATCGATGCTCTTTTGAGACTTTTTTCGCTTTTCGGAATAAAGAATCTTTGGAAAAGCTGCGGGAACATCGGATCACATAGAGACCATAAAATGGTAAAGCTGAACCAGGTCTGAATAGTTATCGCACCCTGTCTTACGAATAGATTTGAGTCAACAGCCTCTGCCTGAGCATGAGCTTCTCCAAGTCCGCCAAGACTCGATGCAATTACTACAACTGCTATCAATAGGAATGATATCATCATCAGACCCTGTAATACATCCGTCCACGCTATAGTTCTCATACCGCCTAAAAATACATAGATTATTATGAAAGCAGTTAAGAAAACAGCACCCCAAAAATATGGTATCGTTCCTCCTGTTAGAGCACTCAATACGTATCCAGCACTCATCGGTTGTACAGCCAGATAAGGTAATGTGAACACCACCATGACAGCCATGAACAACAGTCTAAGGGAAGTGCTGTTAGTTTCTTTACCGATGAGTTCGGGGGGAGTGACGTAATCTCTATCGATACCTAATTTTCTTACTTTCCTACCGATTATATAGAAAGATAGTGCCATGAAAGAAGTCCCAAAAGCCATCACTCCATAGAAGGAGTAACCCATCCTGTACGCACTCCCTGAAAATCCTAAAAAGGTGAATGCGCTGAAGTTAGTAGATGCTAAGGTAAAGAACATCACGAAGGTGCCTATCTTCCTATCGGCAAGAAAATAATCTGAAACAGATTTCTTTGATAACTTGTAACCATAGATCCCTAGAAGTAGTGTTATAAGAAGGTAGACTGTGATTATGCTCATAACGATGATCGTGGTACTCATCATCCTTCCTCCTCCCAGTAAGTACTAGAGAAGATATAGATCGATGCAGCTAGTATAAATTGTAGTAGTATCAATCGGATTATCCATATCGGCAAGAAGTCAAATACTGTACTACTCATCTCCCAGTTCCAGAAGTCGATGGAAAGTACGAACAGTATACCAAATACAGCAATCCAAACTATCCTGCTTTTTTCAAGCCAGTTATGCAACTCTTTGTACATGTTAACACCTTGTTAGCTGTTTCCTGGCTTGACCGGCTGGAAACAGAAAAACATTGCCGCTGAAATCGATGAAAAATTATTATATATATTTTCCTATCTATGATTCTTCGACACCGATCTCTCTCACGGCTAAATTTAGCATAGCTTTAGCCCCTTCTATGACCTGGTCTATTTCTACATATTCTAATGATTCATGCGAGAGACCACCGCCAGGACCGATTTCAGCTAGGGTTGGTATGTGAGTTCCGTGATACAATATCGAAGCGTCGGTTCCCCCTGGTGCTATTCCAGTTCCAGGTGTATAGCCAAATATGTCTTGAGCTGTTTTAGTTGCACTTTTTACCAGTGGATCATCCAAAGCAACATCTTGATTTTTGACCAAGGCTACTGGTGGACGAAAATTCTCTCGGAAAATTTCCACCTCAAAATCTATCTCAGGAGCAGCTTTTTCGCATTCTTCCTTTATCACTTTCTCTATTTTACCGATGATTTCTTCCATACCATTGGGGAAGCCTTCCCACCTTGGCGCTCTCATATCAAATGTAGCTTCACACCAGTCAGAGATAGTATTGTATCCTCCTCTCTCAATTTCACCAGTCTCTTTATCAACGCTGTACACTTCTCCACCAGCTATGGTTGTTCCCGGGGCTATAGTCAACCTACCTAAAAGTTCGTCCTCTATGAACAGATCATCTATCTTATCGAACGATTCTTCAGTATCTAGTTGTGCAAGAGCCTTTGACATCCCTAGAACTGCATTTCTACCCAACGAAGGTGTTGATCCATGACAGGAACTTCCTTTGGCTCTTATCCTGCCCCAGAAAACTCCTCTGAACCCAAGAATAGGTACGAAACCATAGGACCCTTCTAAAACAACGGCTGAAAAATTATCGTAAGAATCATATCGATCGCCGAGCCAATCCTGATGACCTGGCCAACCTACCATATTTCTAATCCCAACTGCTCTTTTCTCTTCATCTACTAGATGTGCATGGATAAGATCACCTGTGAGTTTTGCATCTTTATCTTTCAATCCAGCTGATAAAGCCAAAAGACTGCCAACCAAACAGGCGATAGAA
>CAZEXI010000111.1:0-4103 GCA_964516805.1 uncultured Thermoplasmata archaeon | reverse complement strand
CTCGATATCGGAGTTTGGGATCTGATCATCTGCTATCCTATTCCAAGTCTTACCATCGTCAGTAGTTTTTAGTACAGTACCGTATCCGTCCGCTTTTCCACCTACGATCCATGCGGTCGATCTATTCAAAGCCCTCACTTGTGATAATGAAGCATCGGGAATTGTGGATGGATCACCTTGTCTATCCCAGTCTCTTCCTCCATCATCGGTATGTATAATGGTTCCGTAACCATCTTCTTGATCTCCAACAGACCACCCGAACATATAGTCAGGTTTTTCTACTTCCAGGCTGTTCGATCCGCTGTTCCAATTATTAGAAGTATCTTTTGCGAGGATTGTGTAATCGAGTATGGTGGCATTTTTCCGTAAATTTATGTTATACCAATAATCACCATCATGATGCATACTTTTATTGTAATTCTTACTTTCATCTTTAGATATCACAGAATATTCTAACCAGGCGGCTTCTACCTTGATATTGTCTGTGATATCTGCGGTGATCTTGAATGATTCTCCGGCTAGTGGTGTTGAAGAAGTGATGTCAACTACTTCTGGAAGCTCGTTGTCGATCACTTCTAGACCTTCTGAGGTGCTGTTCCAGTTATCTGATTTGTCTTTGGCTGAAATGGTATAACGCAGATAAACAGCTTCATCATCTATTTCAATTTCATACCGATAATCTTCTGATTCCTTCATGCTTCTATTGTAAGAGGTACTGGACCCGTCTTCAGAGGTTAATTTATACTCTATCCATGCATCTTTGACTTTGTTATCGTCCGATATCTCAGCAGTTACCTCTAATGGATCACCGGTGTAAGGTCTATTATCAGTTGTATCTATGATCGTAGGTTTAGTATCATCTTCCTTTTCATCACTTCCGTTGTTTATAGTCGTGAAAAAACCGATACTTAGAACACCAATGAGTAAAAATATCGCTATTATGAGTGGGAGAATCTTATTTTGTAATATATTAGCAGACATGAAGAAACAACCTTTCAAAAATAATGTTTATTAGTAGTATAAAAAACCTGCTGATATTTATGGTGGTTGGTATTTTAATAATATCTATTTCCCATTTAATATTTGATTTTTAAAAATTAAGAAAAAGGTTTTTTTAGAAGCCAGGGTCTATAATTTCTTGATTTTGATCTCTTTTTCACTGAATGTTTCTTTACAGATTTTTTCAGCATCTTCATCACTTAAATCTTCTTGATACAATTCTGATAATTTTTCTTTCAGTTTATCTCTGTCTTTACCAGTAGCAGTGGCTTTCCACCTTCTCATTGCTCCTGATGCATCGATTTCATAGAGATGTGGTTTTCCATCGAATTTACATCCTAGCAGAAGAGTAGTTCCTAAAGGTCTGACATCCTTTTTAACTGTATACTCGTGGTAAATTTCTGATACTGCATATCGCAGATTTTTGTAGTTTTTCACTTCAAAATTTTCAAATTCACTTGTAATTTTGACCATGTCTAAGAACAATCCACTTCCTCCTATCAATAGTCCATTATCTGTTTCTATAACTTTTTCCATCTCATATCCTAATTCCGGTTTATTCACTTCGTGAGCTAGAATAACACTATCTTTTGTTTCCATACCTATCAGATTATTTGCTCTATAACCTGCCTCTCTTGCATATTCCATCTGGTATACTCTACCTTCTGGCGAGAAGATATTTTCTTTATCATATTCGCTAGCTATCGACGAAACATTTTTGATGTAATCGTTCAAGGCCATCCTAGTCATCTCTGCTTTGTTCGGGTAAACCCCGGTTCTGACTTGACTCTCCATGTAATCATCCAGCTCGTTTGGTATTACTACTCTTATTTCAGACATACGTTAATCCCTAACTCTAAACCAAAACAAATATTAATGATGTGTTACAATAGTAACACAGATAAGTATGTCTACTAAGACCAAAACATTGAATGTAAGGATAACTGAGGAACAATATGAAGAATTAGAGGATCTTGTTAAGAGAGGTAATTATACTTCTAAAGCTGAATTTATAAGAGAGATGCTGAGAGAAAGATTCGATAGTTTTTCAAAATATCTACATGAAAAAGCAGAAAAAGAGAGAGAAGAACACATTTCTCTTGAAGAGTATGGAGAATCTAGAGGATTAGAATGAGTTTTTCTGTTTTTCTTAATCCAGATGTAGAAAAATATTTGGATTCACTATCAAAGAGAGACCAAAAAAGATGCTATGAAGCTTTAAAAAGGCTTTCCAAAGATTCCTTTAAACCTCGATCCAAATGTGATATAAAGAAGATGAGTGGTGAAGAGATATTTTATCGATTGAGAGTAGGCAACCATAGATTTCTTTATGTGGTCAAAGATGAAGAAGTACTCGTTGAAGAGGCTTTTAGAAGAGAAAAGGGTTATAAGTAGGATCACGTGATATTTAGATTGACTAAAACAAATATTAACATATTGATGTGTAGTAAGGTTGTTGAAAAACTTTAGTTTGATAGTTAGTAAACAACCATTTTTAATTTAAATTTTATAAAATATAAATGTTTTAAGATTACTAATTATAGTCAAAGACGTAACTTTTTATGATTTTCTTACGTCTTTGACTAGTTGTGGATGACGCAACGCAATTACAAATAAGTTGCGTCTTCCACTATAATCATGCCTATCCAAGAATATCAGGGTGAACTAGGTGATCTTTATCTATTATGGAGAAAAGTAGCTAAAAAAAGACCAGCTGCTATTGAGAAGGACAAGGAACAATTCGAGAAAGAAAATCTGCAGTCAAAAAATGAAGACGTCCAATGTTTTACAGCTTACGAAGATGAAGATCTGATCGGAGCCACAATAATAAATCATAGAGAAAGGGAAGGTACACCTTACATGGATTTTCTTGTACCTGAAGAAAGATTAGAGAGTGAAATATCAGAAAAATTAATAGAAAATTCGATAGATTACTGTAGAGAAGAAGGCAAATCAAAGTTGGAATTATCTCCCAAAATATATTCGAAAAAATTTGTTAACTTTTTCCGTAACCAGGGATTTAAAGAGGATGAAAAATATCCCTCTGGATTGTGGATGAGAAAAGAACTTCAAAATATCTCTGATGTAGATATACCTGATGGGATAGAGATGTTTTCTGCGGATGAATTTGGTGATACTGTATCAGCAGAAGACATAGCAGAGATACAGAAAGGAGAGTACCCACCAGGTTATGAATTCGAAGATATAGTAGTCTTATTGAAGAAGATGGATCGAGAAAGAGATGAACTTCTTTACACCGTTGCTAAGTCAAAGAAAGAAGGTGAATCATTAGGATATTCAAGAACAATGTTTGTAGATCTAGTCAGTGGTGATAGTATAGCTCACAGTATGGGTTTAGCTGTAAAAGAAGGTCATAGGAATAAGGGGATCGGTAAAGCCCTGTTACAACAATCTTTCAAAGAAGTAAGGGAGAAAGGATACGATACTATGTACATCTCTACCCATTCTAATAATCCTGCTCAACGGTTGTATAAGAGACTTGGTTTTGAAGTAGTAAGAGAGCATCCAAATCTATGCTATATAATAAATGATGATGGATGATAGTAGATAAGAAAAGATATAAATAATAAAGTATACCTAGGTATACTTATGTCAGATAAGGTGCTGAGTACTAAAGTTCCAGAGGAAGATATCGAAGAAATCAAAAGTATTGCTGAAGAAAAAGGTAAAACAGTCTCATCTTTGTTAAGAGAATTACTTGAAAAAGAGGTCCAAAAGAAAAAAGCTGATTGGGATTCACCATGTTTTGGATCAAAACCCAGAGATGATGAACCCAAAGAGAAAGAAGCTAAAATAGACGAAGTTCTTTATGGTGAATAGATGTCAGAAAGTTATCCATCTATTTTTGTTGACACGAGTGCGTGGATTGCTTTAAATGAGAAGAGAGACACTCATCATAAATCAGCCAGATCTTTTGTTGAAAAGAACAAAAATGATGAATACAATTTTGGATCAATCCATACCTCAGAGATGGTGTTACAGGAGACTTATACATTTCTTCGCTATAATTACAATTATAATGCTGCTGTTGATATCGTCGAAAAGATCTTAAATTCCAATGTGATAATCCATCCTTTTAGATC
>CAZEXI010000110.1:0-4190 GCA_964516805.1 uncultured Thermoplasmata archaeon | reverse complement strand
AGAGTTGGTCGATAGAATGTGATTTTTCTAATGATAATGTGATCGGTTCTCCCATTTTGAATCAACTGACTGAATATTTATTATAAGTATAAAAGGTTTATAGAGATGTTATATAGAGATGTTATTTATCCTCTAATGTATACTAATTAATTTATTATTAAGTACACATATTTTAAAATCAACACTTTCAAATTTCAATTTCAATTATAGATTTTTTACTTTGAATCATAAAAGAATAAATTTAATATGGTGTTATATCTATTTAGCTTATGTTAATCAAGGGTTCGATGATAGAAAATGAAAATATTACTAGTAGATGATGAGAAAGGTTTTCTCGACCAAGCAAAAATATTTTTAGAAAAAATCAACGATGAATTTGTGATAGATACAGTTGAATCAGCGTTGAAAGGTTTGGAAAAGATTGAGAAAGAGGAGTACGACGGTATCGTTTCAGATTACCAAATGCCTAAAATGGACGGTCTTGAATTTTTAGAAGAAATTAGAAAAGTGAAGGAGATGAATATCCCATTTATCATGTTCACTGGAAAGGGAAGGGAAGATGTGGCTATGGATGCTCTTAATCTAGGTGCTGATAGGTACATTCAAAAGGGGGGTAACCAAAAAAGTCAATATGGTTTATTGGCTCAAGCGATAGACCAAGAAGTGAAACACTGGAAAAGTGAAAAAGAACTAAAACAGATCGGATGGCTTATCAAAAAAGAGGGGGAAGAGAGTGTCTATAGTCCTCCATATGGTGATCTGTCCGAATTGAACGATGATGGTGTTATAAAAAATAGCGTATCAAAAGAAGCCTTGATTGACATCACGGACCATTTTTTGAATTTATTAGATACTTCGTGTGCTATATACGAGAAAAACGGTGATTACGCGTTAGGAATATTCTCTTCAGGTTGGTGTCAGTACTTGGATTCAAAATCTCGAGAACTGTGCGATACTGAGGATAATCAAGAAGCTTTAGAATGTGGTGACTGGCTATGCCATGAATCCTGCTGGGAATCTGCAATTAAATGTATGAAAGAAAAAAAACCTGTAGACGTCAAATGTGAAGGGGGTCTTCATCTATATGCTGTTCCTATCACAGTTGAAGAGGATGTAGTCGGTGTAATGAACTTCGGATATGGAAACCTACCGGATGATGATGAAGAGTTGAAAAAGATAGCTGAAAAATATGATGCTGATTTTGAAAAGCTTAAAAAGCTTTCTCAGGAGTATGATCGTAGACCTGAATTTATAATAGAGGCTGCAAAAAATCGAATAGAGACCTCTGCTAGGTTGTTAGGTGAAATAATAAAAAGCCAAAAAATGGAAGAGGAATTGAAAGAGACAAACCGTTCTTTATCCACTTTGATAAAAAATCTTCCTGGTATGGCATATCGATGCAAAAATGATAAAGATTGGAGTATGATGTTTCTTAGTGAAGCCTGTGCTGACCTGACCGGATATAGTTCTACTCGATTGATAAGTGATAAAAAAATCAATTACAACGATTTAATTCATCCCGATGACAGAGAATATGTATGGAAAGAAGTTCAAAATTCGGTAGAAAAAGATGAATCGTTTGAAGTAGAGTACAGAATAATCACAGCGGATGACGAACAAAAGTGGGTGTGGGAACAGGGAAGAGCTACAAGATATGCTGATGATGGTACTGAAATACTAGAAGGAATAATAGTTGATATCACTGATCGAAAGAAAGCGTACCAGCAGGTCGATCATCTAAACTCTTTACTTAAGGCTATAAGAAATGTGAATCAAATAATCGTGCAGGGTTATAGTATACAAAATATAATGGAAAAAGCCTGTAAGTCATTGGTTGAAACGAGATCCTATATTGAAGCCACTGTAGCTTTATTAGATGAGAAGACTGGAGAGATTTCGCCTGTAGCTGAAGAGGGCGAACACATATTTGCTAGAGAATGGTCGATAACTCCTGACGGAGAAGGTGATGCACCGGAATGTGTGAAAAAAAGTGTTTCAAAAGGAGACATATGTATTATAAATACGGATGAATGTGGTGATTGTGATTTTAAAGATGAGTATGAAACCCATACTACTGGGATAGTCACTATGGAACTAGATGGAAATTTAGTTGGCTTACTTCATATAGCATTTAAAGAAATTACAGATGTTGGTGAAGATGAGATTGGCCTACTTAAAGAAGTTGCAGATGATATCGCTTTTGCACGAAACAAGAAAATATCTGATAGAAGGCTTAAGCGGGAAAAAGAGCTGTTTGAAGCGATCTTCAATCGATTACCTTTGATGGTAACAGTTTATGACCCTAAAATGGACGAATTTAGAGTCAATGATAAATTCGTAGAAATTCTTGGATGGACAAATCAGGATGTTCAGGAAATGGACGTTATGAAAGTTTGTTACCCAGATCCAGAGTATAGAGAGAAAGTACAGGAATTCATGAGTAAAGCTGACCCAGAATGGAAAACATTCGAAGTGACTTCTAAAGATGGCAGAACTGTAAAAAGCTCATGGACTAACATCAAATTATCCGATGATAGGCAAATAGGAATAGGAATGGATCTCAGAGAAAAGAAAAAGTTGGAAAAAGAATTGAGGAAGAGTGAAGAGCGATATAGAAGACTATTTGAAACTGCACAAGATGGCATGTTGATCCTAGATGCAAAATCAGGTGAGATTATCGATGCAAATCCATTCATAAGGGATATGCTGAAATACTCTTTGGATGAATTGAAAGGAAAACGATTATGGGATATCGGAACCTTCAAAGATATTGTAGAGAATAAAGAAAAGTTTACAAAACTACGTGAAGAAGAGTACGTACGCTATGAGCACTTACCACTAACAACGAAAAATGGGGAAGAAAAATATGTTGAGTTTGTTAGTAATCTATACAACGTCGGTGAAAAAGAAGTTATTCAATGTAATATAAGGGATATAAGCGAGAGGAAGGAAGCTGAACTTAAAAAAGAAGAGACTGAAATGAAACTGAAAGAACTGCATAAGATGGCTTCAACACTAGAAAATAAAAATTCTGAAGAAGAGATATGTCAAACTGCGATAGATGCTGCTGAAAACATACTTGAATTCTCTATATGCAGTATAGACCTGTTAGATGAAGACGGAAATCTCGTTGTGAAAGCTGTATCTGAAGAAGTATCAACCGATGAATACTTCGAAGAACCTCCTGATAAAAGTAGTTTAGGAGGAAAAACATTCCTTAATAATAAAAGCTATTTAGTTGATGATCTTCAAGAATATGAAGATGCTTCACCTGTAAAAGAAGATTATCGATCAGCTATCAGTGTTCCTATCAAAAATAAAGGTGTATTTCAAGCGATATCTGGAGAAACAGGATATTTCGATGAAAGTGATCTAGAGATGGCTGAACTTTTGATGTCCCACGTTTCTGAAGCTTTGGATAGAGTGTATGCAAAAGAAAGAGAAGAGTTCCTTCATTCTCTGCTTAGACATGATGTGATGAACAAGTCACAAATTGCTAAAGGATACTTCGGTTTGATGCGAGATTTTGACCTTCCTGAAGAGGTCTATGAATATCTAAATAAAGCTGAGAGGGCTACAGAAGAAGGTATCGAGATAATTGAAAAGGTTAGAAAGTTGAGAAAGATAGAGAAAGAAGAGAGCATTGAAAAAGTGAATATATCCTCGGTCTTGGACCAGATCGTATCTCAATATCATGGAAAATTAAATGAGATGGATATTGATATAGAAATCGAAGAATCTGATATTTCAGTTAAAGGTGGTTCTCTTTTGAGAGAATTGTTTTCTAATTTGGTCGAGAATTCGATAAAACATTCTGGTTGTAACATCATCAAAATCAATTGTAAAGAGAGAGAAGACGAAGTGATGATCACGATCGAGGACGATGGTGTAGGTATCCCTAATGAGAAGAAAGATGAGATTTTTAAGAAAGGATACAAAATAGGCGATGACTCTGGGTCAGGTTTAGGACTTTATATGGTAAAAGAGATTGCTGAAAGTTATGGTGGAAGTATTGAGGTAAAAGATTCTGATATGGGTGGAGTTAGGTTTGATGTTTGTATGAAAAAATCTGACGAATGATCTGTTATTGAAACAAATATTTTGATAAATGTAAAAAATATTGAATATAAATAAATCAACGTTCTCGTTCCAATAGTTCTGCTGACATATCGTGTAGTAATTGCTCTAAT
>CAZEXI010000109.1:0-4269 GCA_964516805.1 uncultured Thermoplasmata archaeon | reverse complement strand
TGGTTGAAGGTAAACTACAGGTCGATATCGATCATTACAAAGCACTGGATGAAGGGACTGAACTTGAAGAAGGAACAGTGCTTGTAGAACCATTACCACATCTGAAAGTGAAGAAAGATCTGATAGTAGATATGGAGAAATTTTTCGAAAATTACAGGAAGATAAAACCAACTTTCAGACAAAAAGACGATGACCCAGAAAAAGAAAGGTTTATGGATAAGGAAGATGTGAGAGAGTTGGAAAAATATACCAACTGTATCTTGTGTGCTTCCTGTTTCGGTGGATGTCCAGTAAATGGAGAGGATGAGGAATACTTAGGACCTGCAGCTTTAGCTAAGTTATACCGGTTCAATATCGATCCGAGAGAACCAGATGATGATTATCGTTTGGAATTAGCTGATGATGAAGACGGTTGGTGGGACTGCGATTTCCATCTGAACTGCAAGTTGGTGTGTCCAAAAGATGTGCCTCCCAACGAAGGGATAGGTAAAGCAAGAGCTGAACTGCAGAAAAAGGAAAAAGAGGAATAAATATGCGTAAAGAAGAGGATACTATAGGTGAGAGGGAAGTACCTGATGATGCATATTACGGAGTTCAAACCCAGAGAGCGATAGAAAATTTTCCTGTGAGCGGTAGAACTGAAAGTCCGATATTGATCGATTCTTATATCAAGCTTAAGAAGGCCTGTGCACTTACCAATTTGGAATTAGGTGTATTAGGTGAGGATAAAGGAAAATCAATAATAGAAGCGTGTGATGAATTATTGGATGAAGATTATTATGATCAATTTCTAGTAGATGTTTACCAAGCTGGAGCTGGAACTTCCTTCAACATGAACGTGAATGAAGTGATCGCAAATAAAGCACTCGAAATATCTGGAAAGAAAAAAGGAGATTACGATCATATACATCCAAATGATCATGTCAATAGATCACAGTCCAGCAATGATACATTTCCTACAGCTTCACACATGGCTATAGTTAAATCGGCTGATGAATTAGTGCATAAACTAAATTCTCTTGCTGAATCTTTTAAAGAAAAAAGTAAAGAGTTCGAAGACATACCTAAATCCGGAAGAACTCATTTTATGGATGCTACTCCTATCACTTTAGGAGATGAATTTTATGCTTATGGATCATCCATAAAAAGAGCATCTGAAAATATATCTAAATCAAAAGATGAACTGCTCGAAATTCCAATAGGTGGAACAGCTACAGGTTCAGGGACTAATACTCCAGAAGAATACAGAGAAAGGGTCATAGACAATATATCTATATTAACTGAAGAAGACTACAAGCCTGCAAAAGACAGTTTCGAATTGATACATAGTAGATCGCTCATGTCTAGCTTCTCATCCACTCTCAAAATTCTAGCTGAAGAATTGAACAGGATATCAAACGATCTGAGATTGTTGTCATCTGGGCCTAAAACTGGTATTTCAGAGATCAATTTACCAAAGGTACAACCTGGATCATCTATAATGCCTGGTAAAGTAAATCCAGTGATGGTTGAATGCTTGAACATGATATGTTTCCAGATAATAGGAAGAGATAATACGATCTCTTTAGCAAACCAAGCAGGTCAGCTGGAGATGAACGTGATGACTCCAATTATAACCTATAATATTTTAGATTCTATTTCTCTATTGAATAACTATATTCCAGTATTCCAAGAAAAGTGTATCGAAGGTATAGAAGCGAATGAAAGTAAATGCAGAGAAAATTATGAGAAATCACCCTCTTTAGCCACTTTATTGACCCCAAAGATAGGTTATAACAAAGCTGCAGAGATTGCGGAGGAATCGTTACAAAAAGAAATACCAGTACCTGAATTAGTCGTAGAAAAGGGGATACTTACTGAGCAAGAGGCTGAAGAGATATTTGATCCAAAAAAAGTATCAAGGAGTAAGTACCAAAATAAGTAAATTACCTTCTCAAAAAATTATTTAACTTTCGCATCGAATCAATAATCATGACAGAAGATATAGAATCTCTTGTAAAAAAACATGAGAGTTTACGTGAGGAGGGCATAAATCTAATCGCTTCAGAGAATTTTATTTCAAAAAAGATAAGAGATCTTTTATCATCAGACTTGGCTGGTAGGTATCATGCTGATTATTACGGTGGTTCTAGATACTCTCAAGAAATAGTCAAACGAACTAAAGAACTAGCAGGGGAATTATTCGATGTAAAACATGCTTTCGTAAAGCCTGTATCAGGAAACCTGTGTGATCTAAATGTATTATTTTCTTTGACTGACCCTTACGATAAAGTGGCAATGATGGACTTTGAAAATGGTGGATATCCATTTGGTTTAGAGAAATTCGATAGAAGTAGAGTTTCTTTACCAACTTACGAGGATTCTTTCGAGATCGAAGTTGAAGAAGCACAGCAGATAATCGATAAAGAAAATCCTAAATTAACGATACTAGGTTCATCATATATCTCATTTCCACATCCTGTTGAAGAAATGTATGGAACAATAGAAGATTGTGTAGAAGAACATCATCTTGTATATGACGGTTCCCACGTTCTAGGTTTGATAGCAACAGATACATTTCAAGACCCATTAAATGAGGGAGCAGATATTCTAATAGGTAGTACTCATAAATCATTTTATGGACCTCAAGGTGGATTGATACTGACCGATTCTGACCATCATGCTGAACTGATCTCTGATTACCTAGATATAGATCTAGAGACAGGCATAGGTCTGGTTGATAATCCTCATGTGAATAGGATAGCAGCATTAGGAGCAGCCATCGAAGAGATGCTGGATGACGAAGATTATGGAAAAAGAGTGGTTGAGAATGCAAAATCACTGGGAAAATCTTTAGATGATCTTGGAGTTCCTGTCAAATTCAAAGAAAAGGGTTATACAGAATCTCACCAGATATTCTTAGATCTGAATGATAAAGAATCTAACAAACTATGTAAAAAATTAGAGAAAGAGAATATTTTCATCGATATCGGTGGGAGAATAGGAGTTGCAGAAGTTACTCATAGAGGTATGAACGAAGAGGATATGTCGAAGATAGCTCATAAGATTTCGGACATCTATCTAAAAAATCAGTAAATATTCTCTAGGATGTATACATTATCTTCTCCAACTTTATTTTTTATTTGATCTACTATATCATGGACTTGACTTTTCAAAAAACAACCCTTCGGGAAGTTAAATATGACTAACTTTGGATCCGTATTATGAAAATAATCAATTATATCTGACTTCAATTTATCTCGTAAAACCATTTTTGAATCTGATGATAAATGTAGCTTCCTTAAGATCTGAATAAGAGGTGAATCATGGTCAAATTTAATTTTTTGGAATTGTAAAATAGAATCATATACATCCTGTGTTTCCATGAATCCGAGTGAGGCTTCAACTAGATGAAGATGTACTTTTTCCTTTATCAATTTTAGAATATATCCTCTCTCCACCTCGTTTTCTTTTAAGATTTTTTCAATACTTTTTAAAACATCTTTTTCTATCACATCCCCACATGATATGATTAGAAATATTTTTTTTGAAGATATATTGATCACCCTTACTAATAGATATCCACAAAATTCTAGTTAAATATATTGGTATTAACTTATTACAAAAATGATTTGGATATCAGCCATATCAAACATATCAAAAAGTCAAATGAACTCAGAAAAAGGTATCATTATTTTCTACAGATATTTTCCATTCAACTTTAGCTGTAGAGAATTTCGTACCTATATCAGGAGCGTGGTAGATATCGTTTCCATTGTCGAAAACAAGATAATATTTTCCATGATCCTTCAGAGTGGCATTCCCTTGATAATCTGTAACGTTGATAGTACTCCCTTTTAGATAGTTAAACTTTTCATTTTCAGAATATCTGTTAAAATTCTTTTCATCCATCAAAAAAACATCTATGTTAGGCCCTTCGACTACATTTACAGAATATTTGATGTTTTTTGAATCCCCAGAAACAAAATCGATATATGTTATCATACTATCTTCTTTGTTAATATTGGCTGTACCAGAATTAGTTTTATATTTTTCAGCCCCTCCAAGAATATTCAGATTTAGAACTATAAGGATAAGAATTATGATGAATATTGCACCAAAAGTGACGAATAATCTTTTTTGATCCTTATTTAGATCAATGTCCATCTAGTATACTCCTTTTACTAGGTAATATACAAAAGAATGATAAATAAAAGTTGTCGAGGTATTCTAATTAAAATAATAAGAAAAAAAGAAAAGGTTGTTTAGATAAGGTCGAGCTCTTTACCG
>CAZEXI010000108.1:0-4287 GCA_964516805.1 uncultured Thermoplasmata archaeon | reverse complement strand
AGATCATCTTGTCAGCTTTGGATAATCTTACACCATCGATGATGCTGCCGTGATTTAATGCATCAGAGATCAGAACATCGTCTTTACCAACGAGTTGTGGAATCAATCCTGCATTGACTGCGAAACCTGTTTGATAGGTCATACCTGCTTCAGTACCTTTAAATTCAGCGATCTTGTCCCACAATTTTTCATGTACATCCATCGTTCCTGCGATAGACCAGTCAGATCCAGCTCCAGCACCATATTTTTCTATGGCTTCTTTACCAGCTTTTCTGAGTTCGGGATGGTTGGCAAGATTCAAATAGTTGTTTGAAGCCAGCATTATACATTCTTTACCATCAACTTTCACGTGGGCTTCTGAAGGGCCATTTAAGTCCCTGATGGTCCATGTCAAGCCTTCTTCTTTCATTTCTTCATATTTTTCTCTTAAATATTCGGTTTTTTCAGTCATTTTATCGATCTCCTCTCTTAAATGTGATATTTATATTTGATATAGATATATTTTTAATATCTTTTATCTTAATCTTGCCTATTAAGTTTTCTCTTTTAAATCTTTCTAAGGTTTGCCCCAACCTCCTCCTCCGGGGGTTTCGATCCTAATCCTGTCATTTACTGAAATTTTCTTAGTGACCTTCCCGTCTAGTTCTGTTTCAGAATCATCTTTAATCAAAATGTTCTTTCCTCTGGCACCGGATTTTCCACCCTTTATTCCTTCTGGTCCTCTTGTTCTTCTTCCTGACTGGATTGAGAGAAATGAATCTTCTAAAACTTCGATTTCCCTGATGATCCCGTCTCCACCTATATATTTACCATCTCCCCCTGAATTTTTTCTTAAATGGTATGCTCTTACGATCAATGGATAATCGTTCTCTAATGCTTCGATAGGAGTATTTTTAGTATTTGTCATATGAACTTGCACACCACTTTCACCATCGGATTGAGGACTCCCTCCAGCACCTCCTCCTATGGTCTCATAATAGGTAAAATCATCATTACCGATTATAAGATTGTTCATAGTCCCTTCGCTTCCTGCTGGTATTCTATCTGGAACTGCTTCTCTTAAAGCTTTGAGTATCAATTCCACAACGTTCTGTGAAGTTTCTACATTTCCAGCAGATACAGCAGCTGGTGGTGTTGGATTGAGCAAACTTCCTTTTGGAACCTTGATATTAACTGGATTATAGCATCCGTTATTGATCGGTATGTCATCAGGTAATAAACATCTTAAAATATAATAAACAGCAGACATAGTGACCGGCTTTGGGGCATTTATATTTCCTTCCACCTGTTCATCTGTACCACTGAAATCAAAATTTATTTCATCTTTTTTGATCTCAATGTTTACGTTTAGATGTACATCCCTTTCCCATTCCATAAAATCAGAAGCATCGTAATTACCCTCTGGTAGATCTTCGATAACTTTTCTTGTTCTAGTCTCTGAGTATTCTAGGATCTGTTTTGTGAAAGTTTTATAATCATCTAATCCAAATTTTTTTACTGTTTTGATAAACTCTGAAGCCCCCATCTCGTTGGAGCCGATCTGTGCTCTTATATCTCCAACCCTTTCATCTGGTGAGCGTGCTTTTTTGATCATATCTAATGCTTTTTCAACGATTTCATCGTCTTCTACTAAGTATTGTGGAGAGATAACTATACCTTCTTCTTCTAGAGTTTTACTGTTTCCAGGCATCGAACCTGGTACTTTACCGCCTACATCTGCATGATGAGCCCTGTTTACTACATAGCCTAATAGATTATTTTCCATATAAACAGGTTTTATCACGGTGATATCAGGAAGGTGTGTTCCTCCTGCATATGGATCGTTGAGCACAATCTGACAGTTCTTTTTGATTTCACATTCTTCGACAGCCACTTCAAGAGCACTGGGCATCGCACCTAGATGTACAGGTATATGTTCTGCCTGTGCCAGCATATCTTTAGATGAAGTAAAAATAGCACATGATTCGTCTTTCCTTTCTTTTATATTGGGTGAGTATGCACTTCTCTGTAAAGAAGCCCCCATCTGTTCGGGAATAGCTGTAAAGCTGTGTTTCATCACTTCTATCTCTGTAGGACTCAGTTCTTTCATTTTATCACATCCATATGTATGATCCCGTATTCATCTACAGACCATTTCCAACCAGGTGGCGTCAATATAGTCGAGTTCTTATCTTCTATTATTGTCGGTCCTTCTCCACTCAAATCCGGCTTGATCCAATCGCGATAATAGACTTCAGCATCTTTCCAGCCTTCTTTGAATAAACATTTTCGTCTTTTGGGTGAATGTTTTTTCTCTCCAGGAAGAGGAAAATTTTCGACTTCCTTTTCTTTCCTTACTTCTAAATGAACTCTAACAACTTCCACAGAGGCATCGGTGTTGGCATAACCGTATTTTTCTTTGTGCATCCTATGAAATCTTCCCTCCACATCTTCATCGTAAGGTATGTTGAGATGATAACTCTGTCCCTTGTATCTTAGGCCTAGAAGTACATTTTTTTCTCCGTCCATAGCATCATTTTTCAATTCATCTATAGTTTCCTTTATCTTATTTTTATTGTTTAAGTCAGTGATCAAGGTTCTGTGATAATCATGCACTATATCCCCTGTTACCATGCCAAGTGCAGAAAAAACACCGGGTAATGGTGGGACCAAGACTTTTTCGATATCTAATTCTTCAGCAAGTGAAGCGGCATGTAAAGGTCCTGCACCTCCGAAGGCTAATATGGCAAAATCCTCTGGCTTTAAGCCTCTTTCTACTGTGATCCCTTTCATCGTCCTAGCCATTTTAGAATTGACTACTCTATATATCCCGTGTAATGTTTCATCGAAGTTTAAACCTAGTTCATCCGACAACTTCTCTATTTTCTCACGTGTTTTTTTGATGTTAAGATCCATTTCACCTCCTAAGAAGTATTCTGGATCGATATATCTCATCATCAACAGAGCATCTGTAACAGTGGGTTTTTCTCCTCCACGATCGTAGCAAACTGGACCTGGATCCGCGCCTGCACTCTTTGGGCCAACTCTCAATACTCCACCTTTATCCTTTCTAGCTATACTCCCTCCACCAGATCCAACAGTCACTATATCGACCATCCTGGATTGTACTGGAAAATCACCTATCTTACCTTCATCCTTCCATGAGATCTCCCCTTCTACAATAGACGCCATGTCTGCGCTGGTACCACCCATATCGAATGTTACGATATTGTTTATTCCTGTCAACGAAGAAAGAAATGCAGCTCCAGCAACTCCTCCAGCTGGTCCGGAATAAAAAGTATCTACTGCTTTTACGGATGATGATCTCTCAAGCCCTCCACTCGATTTCATTATGTAGGGTTCTTGTCCTAATATAGCTGTCAGGGAATCGAAATAATCTTCTATCAAAGGATTTAGATAAGCATCTAACAAGGTAGTCATGCCTCTCTCATACTCCCTGAACTCTCTTGATACTTCAGATGAAAGAGAATAATGATATCCTTTTTCTTTTAGTATTTCTCCTATTATTTTTTCTTGTCCTGGATTTCTGTAAGAGTGTAGTAAGCACACAGCAAGAGATAAGTCATCATCTATTTTGGCTAAAATATTTTCTACAGATTTCTTATCAACTTTCTTTTCTATTTTTCCATCTGCAGTTGTCCTACAGTCGATTCCAAAACAGTTATTCATTTTCAGTGGAGGTTTGGGTTTCTTAACAGCTAGGTCGTAAAGGTCAGGTCTATCCTGTCTCCCTATAAATAATATATCTTCAAATCCTTTGTTGGTTATGAAAGCAGTTTCTATACCTTCTTTTTCTAAGAATGCATTGGTTGCTACAGTCGTTCCGTGAAAGACATTTCCTTTAATTTTCAGATCTTTTATTCCTTTCGAAATGGCGTTTTCAGGATTACTAGGTGTAGATGATATCTTGAAATGTTTTACTTCATCCTTTATGATGACAAAATCTGTAAAAGTTCCGCCTACATCAATGGAAATTGACATGAGGGTGAAATGATGGTTAAATAAATAAGGGTTTTCGGTAATATTAAACAAAAAGTTTATTTATAACAGTGTTTAATGATATGATTGACGGTAAAGGTTAAAATAGATAATAAATCAAAATATGACTTAAATTGTCATATTGCGGTGCAAAATGGTATATATACGATTTATATGGTAAAGATGTCAGTAAGTTTTATATACCTTTTTGCACATTAGAACAAATGTACAAAGATAAAAACGCATCATATATAACGATAATCACCCTCCCTCCCTTTTTTTGTGAGGGTCTTACTTTTTCACTATTTT
>CAZEXI010000107.1:0-4331 GCA_964516805.1 uncultured Thermoplasmata archaeon | reverse complement strand
ATTCAGGCCTCAAACCGGTAGAAGAATACATAGAATCCGTGAAGAGGAGGAATGAGATGTTTAGGTGTGCTATCTGTGGAGAAAGAGTGAAAACCGATGTCGACATGGTTGGACTGCAGTGTGAAAACTGTGGAGGCCGTGTTTTCTATAAAGAAAGGCCCAATGTTAAGAAAGAATTAAAGGCTAGATAAAAATGAAGAGGGCCACTATCACGTTAAATGATATCAAAAATGCTGAAAAAGCACTAAGGTCTCTGGTTCCTGAAGCAGATGAGGGGATGAAAAGAGTAGAGATCGATATATCTTTGAACCCACCCAAGATAGATATTAAAGCTGAAGACACCAGAGCATTGAGAGCATCGATGAACTCTTACCTTAGATGGCTGAATATATCTGAAGAAATATCTAAAAAATTTATAATGGAGGAATAAAAAATGGCTATGAATCAACAAGGTTTGCAGGAAGAAATCGCTAAGGCTCAACAATTACAACAGCAGTTACAGATGATAATGAGTCAGAAACAACAGTTAGAAGTTAAATCCAAGGATTTAGAAAGAGCACTTGATGAGATAAACAGGCTTGAAGAAGAAACCCCAGTATACAAAGAGGTCGGGGAAATACTTGTACAAGTCGAGAACAAGGAAGAACTCATCAGTGATCTTGAAGAAGACAAGGAATCAACAGATGTCAGACTCAAATCATTGAAGAGCAAAGAAGAAAAATTGAGAGATCAGTTCAAAGACATACAGGAAAAATTAAGCTCACAGATGGGCGGTATGCAGCAAGGACCACAAGGCGGAGCCTAGATGAAAATAGATAAGGGGAAAAAAACCCTTATTTTAATTCATAATAATTCAGACCCTGACGCTATTGGAAGCGCTTTTTTTCTTAAAAATAGGTTTGGAGGAGTAGTCGCAACTCCAGGTAAACCGGATAAGATCGGTTCTAATCTGCTAGAATATCTTGGTATTGAACTTAATTATTCTATGATTGATGATTACGAGCAATTGATTATTTTAGATACACCTGATCCGAAACAATTGGAACCTTTTACTTTTAATGAGAATGAAGCTTTGATCATTGATCATCATAAAACTAAGAATTGGGATACTGACGTTGATTATTTTGATAGGACATCCTGTGCAGAGATAGTGTTTGATCACGTAGATCCAGATAAACTATCAAAAAAAGAATCAGTTGCACTCATTTCTGGTATTCTCACCGATACATCTGATCTCAGCAGAGGAGATTTTAAAACATTCAGAAGTCTAAGTAAAATCTTAGAGTTGGATGATACAACTCTTAATGAGGTTAGAGATATAATATCTGAAAGTAAGAGTTATTCTGAGAAGATAGCCAGGCTCAAAGGTGCTGAAAGATTCTCTTTCTGTGAAACTAATGGGATTATAATAGCCAAAAGCAAAGTAAGTTCCTTCGAATCCTCTGTATCAGGCTCTTTATTAGGTTTAGGTGCGGACATAGCTTTTACCGGTTCACAAAGAAATGATGGATATCTGATTTCAGGAAGAGCTAAAGAAAATATAATTGAAAGGAAATTTGATATCGGGGTTATTTTCAAGGAACTGTCTGAAAAGTATGATGAATTAAGTGGAGGCGGTCACGAGGGAGCAGGTGTTATGACAGGTGAGGGTGAAGTTGAAAAGATGCTTAACAAATGTGTTAACAAGTCCTTAAAAAAAGTAAGAGATTTAGGGATAAGTAATCCCAAAAACTAGTTCACTCTCCTTCTGGATATGCTTTTTCTATCAGATCTTCTTTACCTTCGAACCTCTTTCTAATAGGTTCAAGTATGTCGATCATCTCTTCAGCTATAGCCATCTTCAGATCCAATGGATGAAGATCGTTTGAAAGAAAGTCTCCTTCGACTTCTTTATAATTATCATACACTAAATCTCCACCCCATTTATCAGGGCGCTCAATAATGAATTGTCTATCATTTGAATGAAGTACTGGGAATACTAGGTATTTTAGATGCTCTAATACACCGTTGTTTTCTTTTTCTCCTGCAGGACAATACGCGTCTTTCATCTTTTCTTTGATGGTTTCTTCGTCATCTAATAAATCTATCTTTGAACCCTTTTCTGAGGCACTCATCTTACCTCCAGTTAGTCCTGTTAGAAGTGGAGCAAAGACACATATGGGTTTTTTGTATCCAAATTTTGGAAGGATCTCCCTTGAAAGCATATAGATACCTCTCTGATCGACTCCACCGTAAGCGACATCGGCTTCAAGGGCAGCGACATCTTCTGTTTGGAGTAGTGGGTAGATGAATCCTCCTAGTTTTGGATTGTCACCATATCTAACTACTTCAGCAGCAGCTCTTTGTGTACGATTTAAGGTCGTGTCTGCCGCCATCTTCAGAACATCTAGCATATAATCTCTATCAAGTTCAAATGAACTGCCTCTCACAAATTCAAGGTCGGTCCAATCTACACCTGTAGCCTCCATCATCCCTTTGATGCATTCTTCGTAGTATTCACTTCTGGCTTCTAATAGTTCAAAAGGGCTTTTCAGATCATCTAAATGAGCATGGATATCAGCTAGAAGAACTTTAAACTTGAATCCAGCTCTCAAAAAATCGGAGATCTTTCTATGTGTGATAAAATGACCAGTATGCATCTTTCCAGTTGGTGCATCTCCGATATAGGCTACGGGTTTTTCCTTTTCTTCCAATAGTTCCTGTAATTCTTCTTCTGTAACTACTTCGTCTACTTTTCTTCTTACAAGTTCAAAGCGCCTTTCGAAATCCATCGGTCACTCATATTTGTTTTATGATATGTATATTTTGGTTGCATCTATTTATTTACTTTATATAGTCCTCTATATTTTAGTGTCTAAAAAAAGTAAAATTTATATCAGCACTAAGTAATCAACGAGTGATAAGATGGCTGAAACTTACGATGATCTGTTCAAGTTAGACGACTTCGATTTAGACGGCAGCACTGTATTATTGAGAATCGATATTAATTCTCCGATAGACCCAGCATCAGGAAGGATTCTGGACGATCATCGGATGAGAAGCCATTTAGATACTATTAGAGAATTGAACAACTGTAAGTTGATATTAATTGCTCATCAGAGCCGACCCGGAAAGAGTGATTACACAGACCTAGAACCACATGCTAAAAGGTTAAGTAAATTGTTAAGAAGGGATGTATATTACATCGATGGACTTTTTGACAGTCATGTTAAGGATAGGATCAAAAATCTAAAAGACGGAGATATTTTACTCCTCGAAAACGCTAGATTTTTCGCTGAGGAAACTTACTTGAAAGGTGTTGATAATTTAAAGAAACATGAAAACACACATATCGTTAAAAATCTAGCACCTTTAATAGATTATTTTGTCCACGATGCTTTCGCTGCTGCCCACAGAGCTCAGCCAACACTCGTAGGTTTTACGAACCTTGTACCTTGTATAGCTGGAAGAGTGATGGAAAGTGAACTGGAGAACATGGGTAAAGCATTTAAGGAAGATTTAACCCCAAAAGTTGCTTTATTGGGAGGGATGAAGGTAGAAGATTCTATTGAAGTGGCTGAACATATGCTTGAAAACGACAATATGGACATGATCCTGACAGCTGGAGTAACTGCTAATATATTTATGATGGCTTCTGGGTATGATCTTGGAGAAGGTAATAGAAAATTTTTAGAAAATGAGATACCCGGTTATCAGGAGCAAGTTGAAAAAGCTAGAGATTTGTTAGACAAATTCGAAAATAAAATCAAGATTCCAAAGGACGTTGTTTTAAATGTTGATGGAGAGAGGAAGGGAGTTAGGCTTGAAGAACTAAGACCTAATAAGTATCCCATATATGATATCGGTTTAGATACAATAATGGACTACAATAAAATAATCAATAGAGCTAAATTGGTCATATTGAATGGTCCTGCTGGTGCCTTTGAGATAGAGGAATTTTCCCTGGGAACGACTGAGTTGTTTAAAACAATAGCCCATTCTCCAGCCTATAGTATAATAGGAGGAGGACACAGTACCGCCGTTTTGGATTCATTAGATATCGAAGAAGAAATAAATCACGTTTCTACTGGAGGAGGATCATGTATTAATTTCTTAGCTGGAAGGGATTTAGTAGGTGTTGAAGCTCTAAAAAAGTCATATAGAAAGTTTAAGGAATTATAACTGTTTTATCCTTCATAATTATTTTATAGATGAGCTTTTTATGAGATTCTAAGATTGAGTTATTTATGAATTAGATAAAGAATCTTAAAAAATAGTGCCACCGTAGCTTAGCTGGCTAAAGCGATGGTTTCGTAAACCATAGACCGCGGGTTCAAATCCCGCCGGTGGCT
>CAZEXI010000106.1:0-4396 GCA_964516805.1 uncultured Thermoplasmata archaeon | reverse complement strand
TGCAGAGTGAAGGACCATTGCGCTGTATACGTATTCCATATTTTATTCCTCCATTTTGAATCTTATTTATGTCATTCATCTTCCGAATCATCTTCAGGATCTTCTTCCTCTTCTTCAGATGATTCTTCATTTTCAATCTCAATACCTAATTTATCTAATAACTCGTCATCAAGTGAACTAGGATCTATTTTTGCTGCTAGGCTTAACATACTCTGTTGAGCCTCTGTAAGCTTTAATTTAACAGTTTCATCAGTGATTATATCTGAATTAACTGCAAGACTTAAAGCGTCATTATGTACCTTTGATATTATTGTACCGATGTTCTCCTTAGTTGGATATCCAGCATTTACTGATAATGAGTAAGCTGATGATGCTCCGACCTTTATGTCATCAATAAAGTCCTGAGGATCGACATCTAAAGTATCCCTATCAAAGGTAGTACCATCTTCAAATACAATTTTAAGATCAAGACCTACAGTGATAGGATGAATATTTAATCTACCCAACATAGTAGCTAAATCTTTAGAAATCACTTCTCCTTCTTCAGCTACGACTTTATCTTGGTTGATAACAACTTTTCCACCCTGTATTGAAGCAGGGATTCCAACTTTTTGTAGATCCCCAACGATAGGTCCAGGTTTAAATGGCGTGTCTCCTTCTTCTACCTTGATATCTTCAGGAGCGATTTCTCCACCACTAGCTGGAGCTTTTGTTTTTGTTTTTTCCATTCTATTGAAAAGTTTGAAGGGATTAAGATCAGTTGATACCAATGCTGTTTGACCGGAAATGTACTCTTCTAAATCCCCAACACCATCTCGATCAGATTGGTTTATAGCTTTATCGATCAATGTATTTCTAGAAACAACTAAATTTGCAGTACCTCTTAGTTTTGCTCTCATCTGCTGCATCTGGAATGCTGGAATACCTTCGATATCAACAACACCCAATACAGGACTGGTATCGATTAAATTCTTGAGTTTCTCAACTTCTTCTTTTTTCCAAGTGGATATTTCTGTCATGATATCCCTCACATCAACCTCACAGCTGGACCCATGGTTGTTTTCACATAGATACTAGCTATGTTCATTCTTCTTCTCTCTAGATTTTGAATGATTCTTCTTACGACTGTATCGATGTTCCCTGCAATGTCTTCAAGATCCATATTTTCAGTTCCAACTGGTGCATGAAATGTTCTTCTATCTTTAGACCTGACATGAACAGTGCCTTTGAGAGATCTAACCTCTTCAGCTATGTCGGTATCAGGAGTTACTGGATTAGGCATTTTACCTTTTGGACCTAAGATAGCACCAAGCTCTCTACCAATTACTGGCATAAGAGGTGGTTCTGCTAAGAAAAAGTTATATTCTTCAGCTAGTTTTCTTGCTTTGTTACTGTCATCAGAAATATCTTCTAGTTCTTCTGGTTCAATGACTATATCAGCGACATCTCTAGCTCTCAATGCTAATTCACCACTCCCGAAAACTCCTACTTTGATCTCTCTGCCTCTACCGTTGGGTAATACGATCTCTTCATCTATTCTGTTTTCTGGTTGAGATAGATCTATTTCCCTCAGGTTTATGGCAAGTTCGATACTCTCCTCAAAGTTTCTCTCAGGAGCACTTTCAAGAGCTTTTTTAACTACATCAATTGTCTCGCGATCTGCCAATTACATACCTCCTGTAGTATTATATGTATTCGAAACACACTTCTCATCTCTGGTAAGATAAATATATATGTGCTTCTCCTACAGGTAGGCTTCACACAAACCCTTCTATATATAAAAATTTTGGTAAACAATAGGTACCCAAAGGATAACCCTTTTATATTACTTGGTTTTATGACCAAATCGTTACAATAATAACTACCATTTAATCTTAATGGAGGAAATACCTTGGCTGAAGAAGAACATGAAGATGATTTCAAGTATATCGTACGTCTGATGGATACTGACCTAGATGGCGAAAAAACGGTCCTGTTCGCCCTTAGAGATATTAAAGGAGTGGGAACAAGGGTAGCAGAGACTATTGTTAAATCTACGGATATTGATTTGACTAGAAGAATTGGAACTCTAGAAGATGAAGAAATAGATAAGTTAAGAAAAGTTTTAGATAATTTTCAAGAGAATGTACCTTCCTGGATGGTTAATAGAAAAAGAGATCCCATGACAGGAGAAAATAACCATTTCTTTGGTTCTGATTTAGATATGGTCCATAGAGAAGATATAAACAGAATGAAAAAGATCAGTTGTTATAAAGGAATACGACACGAAAGAGGACTAAAAGTAAGAGGACAGAGGACCAAGTCAAATGGAAGAACTGGAATGGAACTTGGTGTGAAGAAAGAAGTAGCACAGGCAGGACCAGGAGAGTGATATAGATGGGAGATCCAAAATTTAACAGGAAGCAGTACGAAAATCCACCACATCCTTGGCAGCAAGAACGTATCCAGACAGAGAACGATTATTTAAGACATTATGGTTTGAAAAATAAAAAGGAATTCTGGAAAGCTAGATCAAGACTAAAGAAAATGAGAGGGCAAGCTAGAAACCTTCAAGCTCGTTTGAGATACGGAGAAAAACAAGCTAAGCAGGAAATGGATAAACTCATAGATATGGCTCTTGAAAAAGGTTACATAAAAGGGCAGAATCCATCTTTGAATGATTTATTAGATATGAGTGTAGATAATATATTAAATAGAAGATTACAGACAATTGTTTATCATAAAGGTCTTGCTCATTCACCTAAACAGGCAAGGCAATTCATAACCCATGGTCATATTCAAGTAAAAGGTAAAAGAGTTACTGTACCTAGTTATATAGTAAGCAAAGAAGAAGAATCAACTATAGGATATTACGAAGGTTCACCTTTAACTGATGAATTACATCCTGAAAGACCAGAAGATGAAACAAGTCCTACAAGGATAAATGAACAGATGAAGAAAGAAAAAGAGAAGGAACAATATAATAGGAGGCGTTAAATATGGGTAAATGGGGCGTAGCTAACGTTTATGCGTCATATAATAATGTAATAATTACTATCACAGATATAACAGGAGCAGAAACAATAAGTAAGTGTACAGGAGGCATGGTTGTAAGGCAAGATAAAGACCAATCATCTCCTTATGCAGCAATGGAAGCGGCAAAAAAAGCTGTTGAAGATGCTAAAGAAAAAGGTGTTACTAAACTTCATGTTAAAGTCAGAGCTCCTGGAGGAAGTAAATCCCGCTCTCCCGGACCAGGCTCACAAGCAGCTATAAGAGCCTTTGCAAGATCCGGTGTCAGAATAGGAAATATAGAAGATGTCACTCCGATTCCACATGATACTACAAAACCAAAAGGTGGAAGAAGAGGAAGAAGAGTTTAAAATATCTAACAGGGTTTGGAGAGATTATGGATATAGAAATTAGAGAACTTCAAGATAGAAAAGCTGAACTGCTTCTATCAAACACAAATCCACCATTAGCAAATGCATTGAGAAGAGTACTTATAGCTGACATACCTAAATTAGCGATTGAGGATGTTGAATTCCATCTTGGTACCATCGGTGCTGAAGATAGTGATAAAGAATTTGAGAGTACAAGTCCAATTTTTGATGAAATCATCGCCCACAGGTTAGGAATGATCCCGATTCCTACTGATTTAGAACTATTTAATTACAAAGATGAATGTGAAGAATGTGATGGCGAAGGCTGTCCAAACTGTACTGTTATATACAGTTTGAACAAGAAGGGACCATGTACTGTTTATTCTGGAGATCTTGTGCCTGTAGGAGAAACAGATTTAAGAGTTGTAGATGACCTGATCCCTATAGTTAAGCTTAATGAAGATCAAGCCTTATTGATTTACGCTACAGCAGAACTAGGGACTGCTAAGGAACACGCAAAATGGCAGCCCACAAGTGGTGTAGGTTACAAGTATTATCCTGAGATCGATATAAAACATGAAAAGTGTGATATGTGTGAGGATTGCATCGATTCATGTCCAGTAGACATATTAGAGGTAAAGGATGGAAAAATTAATGTCACGGATGTTGAAAAGTGTAAGATGTGTAATGCTTGTGTAGAGGCATGTGAATTCAATGCAATCGATGTAGGTGGACGCGAAGATGAAATCATTCTAAAATTTGAAACAGATGGATCACTGACTACAGAGGATACATTGAAAAAGGGACTAGAAGTACTACAGGAAAAATTTGACCGTGTAATAGAGATGGCAGAAGAGATTTAGATAAAAACCACTTACTTTTTATACTTAATTTTCAGTTCAAATCTTAAAAATCGAATATCCGCAGATATAAAATATATCTAATTGTATTCGGTTTCCAAAAAGAGTTATTTTTTCTATTGCGAGGGTAGCCAAGCATGGCCAACGGCGCAGCGTTGAGGGCGCTGTCCTGTA
>CAZEXI010000105.1:0-4422 GCA_964516805.1 uncultured Thermoplasmata archaeon | reverse complement strand
GGTAAATCTCTGCAGGGGTGATATAAGTGTTACAGAGAATCCAGTTAAGAGATGATGAGGAAGGTGTTTCCGAAGTTGTTGGGAGCATCTTAACACTAGTCATTACAGTTTCACTGTTCAGCAGTATATTCATCGGGGTACAAAGTCTACAACCACCTGAAGGAGGAAATCATATAGATTTTTCAGCTACATTTGAAAAAAATAAAATTAATGAATATTATATAAATATCACAAACGAAGGAGATGGGACTCTATCCTCTGAATGTTCTATAAATATAGTCGATGAAGATGGAGTTTCTCACCCA
Organism: uncultured Thermoplasmata archaeon; assembly: GCA_964516805.1. Taxonomy (GTDB): domain Archaea; phylum Thermoplasmatota; class Thermoplasmata; order Halarchaeoplasmatales; family Halarchaeoplasmataceae; genus CAYSTL01. The sequence continues at coordinate 4,117 of CAZEXI010000105.1, read as the reverse complement.
TATTCTTTTTCTGATGATTCCTCTGGAAACGATTTTAACGATGGAGAATGGAATCTAGGAGATACGTTAAATTTAAAATTTTCTGGTTCAGAAAAAGATATATTTGAGGACTCAAAATCTGTTGAATTAGTAATAATAGATGATAGAAAGAGTAGAGTAGTCTGGAGAGATACGATCAAAACTGGAGATATCTTAGCTCCGATTATCCAGGACTATGGTGTTGATTATCCTTTAGAATGGGAAAGCTATACTCTTCCTGGTGAAAAAGTAACTCTTTGGACTGATGTAATCGATAAAGATACGACTGGACCATTAAACGTTAGTGTTGATTTACACAAATTGGAAGGTCAATATAACAATAATAATCTTGAGCTGACTGGACGTTATAAACAAAAGGAAACTAACAGGTATAAGTTAAATTTAAAAATACATGATGAACAGGATAACGGTACATATTTACTCAAACTAAATGCATCTGATAACAATGGGAATCAAAATACTGAATCTTACTATTTTGTTCTTCATATAGGAAGATTTGCAGAAGCAGAAGATGGTAACCTGATAGTAGATCCAAACAATTTTATTTCAACTCCAGACACCCCTCAAAATGGACAAGGTTATAGTTTAACTGCCACTGTTTACAACGATGGAGGAAGAAAAGCAGTAGCCGATATTGAGTTTTGGGACCAACATCCAGATGGAAAATCTTACTTGATTGATACAGTAGAAGATGTGAGTTTCCCAGTAGGTGGTGGGAGAAATATTCAATCTGATTGGATTGTTAATGATTCTGGAACACATAAAATAACTGTTGATGCTACGAATCCATCAAATGGAAGAGCAGGGAAAGGTAGCATTAACATAACAGTAAGTCCTACTATACTCGTAGTAGATGATGCATCTACAAATGGTCCTAGAAGCGAAAGAAAAACCATGGTAAATGCTCTTGAAGCATCGGACTTTGAATATGAACTATATGAAGTAAACGGTGGGGATGGTCCAGCCTACAACACAGGTCCAAATCCTTTAGAGGAATACGATATAGTGATATGGCTAACTGGGTCTAAAACTTCTAACACCCTAACACAAAATGATGAAGATAATCTAGAGTTGTTCTTAGAAGATAATAGAAAACTATGGCTTATAGGCGATGGAATTGAAGAACAGAGCACAGCAGCATCCTGGGTTTCAAGTAATCTTAATGTTGATTTCAAACAATCAAACGAAGTCCCTCAATCACCATTGATAGGAAACGAGATACCTTTCAAATCAGATAAAAAATTCCATATTGATGAATCTTTAGCTGATAAAAGTGATAGGATATCTAGTCTCTATAATGCTAATGAATCATTGATAGATAGCAGCAAAAATGAATACTGTTACATGGTGAGTAATAAAAGTGATAAACCAGGTGGGGTAAGAACAGTTTTTCAATCGTTCTTATTCAGTTCTTTAAATGAGAAAATTACAGGAAGTAGAACTAGATTGGCTTATAAAGCGATAATGTGGCTCGGAAATATGAGCAAAAGGAGTGGGATTGATTTAGCTATTTCATCACAGGAAACAAGTGATTTGGCTCCTAAATATATGGATAATCTTAACATATCTGCCACTATCAGAAATAATGGTCAAGAGAACATCACTACCGAAGCAGTGCTTGAAGTTGATGGCAGTATAATAAAAACAAATCAATCTATAGTTGTAGGTGCAGAAGATACAACAGGTATAAGTTTTAATTGGTTGGCTGATGAATTAGGAGAACATGAATTGAAAATTATCGTAGATCCTTTTGATAAAATAGATGAAACAAATGAGATTAACAACGATGTATCATATCAAGGTGATGTACCTGTAATTAATGTTGAATTTACTACTTTGATTGTCGATGATGATGGGAAGGATGGTGGAGAAGGGAGTGATAATTCTACTTATTATGTAGAAAATGCGTACAAATCTCTTGGATATACTTACGAGATGTTTTATGCCAACAGCAGCGATACCGACTCTGAAGTATCTGGTCCAGATGTTGATAAAATGTCGTATTATAATGCAATTTGCTGGGTAGCTGGTTCAGGGAATGACCCATTCTATGAAGAAAAAGGAATTAATGTAGACATTGAAAATATAACTGCATACCTTGGACAATATGAATCAAATTTTATCATTATTGGTGATAGAGCACTTCAAAATATTCCAGAAGGTTTTAGATCAGATAAGTTAAGGGTTAAACAAAACTCCGTGGATGATAAGGATTCACCTCCTCATCTTCTCAATGGTATTAAAAACGATCCAATAACACATGGTTTTGAATATAGATTAAAAGAATCAATCTCAGACAAGCCTTACCATTATAATCTTTTAGATGAAGCTGATCCAATACTCAACAGTTCACAAGATAATACAGAATATACCTATTCACATAGGTATCAAAATGAAACTTCAAACTATAAGATTACTTACTTAGGTGTAGACCCGATCCATTTCAAGCAGGCCTATTCGGAAGACGAATCGGAATGGTATGAAGAGCTTGATTACGATCTTACAGGAAAATCGATGAGGGAAGAATTGTTCTTTAAGATAAATCAATGGTTTGGAAAGTATGATGATAGGATAGAGCTAAGAGCTTCTGATATCGATGTTAAAGTTTCATCAAAACATCCTACATTAGTCATGGGAAGTTCGTTTGTTATCAGGGCTAAGATACAAAACATGGGTGGGACAGGTGCTGATGCATTGATCCGGTTTAAAGACGGTGATACCCATATAGCAACAGAAAGCATGTATGTTCCAGCCCATTCATTAAAAACGGTAGAAGTTAAGTGGAAACCAGTTAACGCAGGAGAAGACAGACCGATAAGGGTTATAGTTGATCCATTGAGAGAATTAGGAGAAATTCCCAACAATCCAGGTGAGAACAACAAAGAAGATCATCTTGGTTTTAACAATCAAGCTATCACCTATTCAGACGTATTCTACTTCTGGGATGACATGGAAAATGGAACAAAGAACTGGAATCATGAATCCAATCTAGCTTTGATCAATGGAGAAGTACCTATAAATTACATGGGTGGTCAGTATGATAGTTTAGATACTGATATAATTGGGAATTGGGCCCCTAATACAGAAGGTGTAAATAAGGTCAATTCCCATTCTCACAGTAATCCTTACTCATATAATTTTAATGAATCTAAAGGGGAAGACCAAAATTATATTAAAAAAAATGGCGTAAGATATTTTCATAAGTATTCACAAACCCCCTCATTTAATATAGAAAACATGGAATCAATGAAATTATCATTTTGGCAAAAATACAATATATTCGAAAATGAAAGTGGAGGTAACGGTGGGTTTATTCAGGTTGGTATACCCGATGGAAATGATTGGAAATGGAGATACGAGAAACCTTTATTTGGACCTTATACTGGAAAATTAAATCAATCACTTGATTTAAAAGATTCGAAAAATAATCCAATTCAATATTGTTGGAATGGAAGAAGTGGAGGCGGTACTTTAGATTGGGAATTTGTGAAATTAAATTTAGACGAATACGCAGATAATGAAAGTATAAGCAAAATCAGAATTAAATTTAATTTTACAGTCGTAAATGAAACTAAAGGAATGGGTTGGCTCATTGATGATGTAAGTATAACTGGTAAAAGGAAAGGTAATAATTATTATCCAGTTTCTGATAAGCAAAAAGATGTTTGGCATTATGTAGATGATAATGGCAATATGGCTTGGTGGAATGGAATTAATTACACTAGCCCGAAAGACCAACACTTTAGAGGTGGAATAGACAATAGACTTATTTCTAAAGCCATTGATTTAACCAATGCTAAAACAGCTAAATTAAGTGCTGATTTTAAATTCAATATTAATAACTCGTCAGGCCGACCTCCAGATGGTTTTAGAGTTGAGATTACAACCGATAATGGTATAACATGGGAATCAATTAATCTAGGTTCAAGAGCTGCTTCAGGTTATTCAGGAAATAATACGAGATATCCAAATAATAAAAATGGTTGGGTTAGGGCAGAGAATAATAATAACAAAAGTCTTAACAGATTACTGCTAGATCTTTCAGATTTCTCAGGTGAAACAATACAATTACGATTTA
>CAZEXI010000104.1:0-4423 GCA_964516805.1 uncultured Thermoplasmata archaeon | reverse complement strand
TTTCGTTGTTAGAGAAGGTCGAATTTTCTTTATCGGGACCGTTTAGAAAGTAGAAGATATAATGCGAAAATTCTTCGAAATTTTATGTTTCTAAAGGGTAGCTATAGAGCAAGAATTTACCATTTCAACGAGTCTTTTTTCGGCCCTATATTATGACCTGAAACGGAAGCTATACTGCTCCCTGATTTAGTCTTTAATCCGATAGTTATAGTAATTGGAGACGGATTTTTATTCACTTATAATTATAGTTAAACCAATTAACGATACGGTATTACAGGCATACTACGGGTTATTAAAAAAGGCGTAACGCACCTATGGGTATGGTAGAAATTACACCCTTACACCTTTTAGAGAGATATGATACAAAGAGCAACAAAGTGGATATATTCAAGCACGGTTAAAGCCAATTTCAGCACCCCCTCTAGTAAATCTTTTTAACCTTCAAAATCGTGTATAATTATAGACAAAAAAAGAAAGAGTGAAAAAATGGAACATACATCTATCAAAACCACCGACATCGCCAAGAACATAGTCAAACCACCGCAAGCCGACAAAGAACACCTTATTTTCGGCAAAGTTTTTGAAGAAGTATATACTGAATGCACATGGTTGCACTACAAATCCACCGGGAATATCAGCAAAAAGAAGTTCAGTCGAAAACTAGCTGCTAAACTCAAATCCAAGGGAGTCAAGAATCAAGATCTTATCGCTAAAGGATATAAGATATATGCCTGTCTCCTCAAAGAAGGTATAACAGGGCAGAAACCGAAAAGTCAATCAAAAACTATCACCCTAGATGACTATGACCTTAACGTCAAAATATATGCCCAACCAGATTTAAAACCACATGGATATCAAACAGAAAAATATTATGAATTTAAAACCGGCCCGATCAATGAGTATTCAAGAATACAATCTCAGATATTTCATTGGGTTATGGACAAACCGATACTACTGGTCGGTGTCGAAGAAAACGACAAAGGGTACATCAACGCACAGAAAGAAAAAATAGATTGTTGTGATATAGACATAACTGAAGAAGTCAAAAACATTCTAAAAAAAGAAGGAAAGATCTCCTGACCTTTCCTGGTTTTTTAACTACAATAGAAAACAGGGAGATGGCCCTACGCCTTCAGGTGTACATAATCTGGAAATATCTAAAAGATGAATGGGATACGGATCTAAAGAAAAAATTCAATTTTAAAAAAATAGATGAAAGGTTTTTACCAGACATGTGATTGGTTATTACAACCAAACTTTTATAACAAATGTCTATTTTGAGTGATTTGGATGAAAACAAAACAGGCCACTCTCGATATACTGGACCCTACAGATGATAGCTCAGATAATATATCTGATAAAAGCAGTAGTAATATTGATTCAAAAATTGAGAAAAACAACGAAGAAACTGAGGAAAAAGCAGATGATAAAAAAGAGAATCAATACAGAGATGATTACTACGAACATGCCCAAGAGATGTCCAAGAAAGAACGCATAGACTTCATTAGAGAAAATGGCAGCAAACAGCAGGTTGATTTTATTGAATCCATAACTGGAAACACAAAGTACACCATCAAAAAAGAGATCATGTGGAAAAACATAGAAAAAGGGATCAAACCAGTGAGACATATACTTGCTAACTCCAGATTTTCCGATAAGTGAAATATAATATTTCCTAAAACTTGCAAATAACTATCCCTTAAGCACCATCAGATATACACTCTCGCCCAGAATTGAATCTGAGTGGCACGACTTCTTACGTCCTCTTTTTCTACCTGTAACTCCCTTGGAAGACTTAAGATTACGTTTTTACGGTGTATTATCACTTATTCAAGTGGGCGAGAAAACCAAAACTTTATAACATACCGATAATCCTGATTTTAACTATCTGAGCACAGGTGACTGCTCGTGTGAAGGCTGGTTGAGATAGGATGATCAAAAAGAAAAATGAAACAAATGAAGATGAAAAGAAGATAAAAATAAGCAAAGAGAAAAAGGATGCGATCATAAAGGCAGGGACGACTGATCCATCGGTTAGCTTCTCAAAAGTGGTCAACTCTCCTATATTCACTGGTGGTGCCTGAATGAACGATGATGAAATTAGTATATTCGATAAGATAAAAAGAGAAGCAGATCCGTTAGAAACCTACATAAATACAGCTGATTTCGAAAGACAGTCAGGAACTGAACTTCAAGGTCCTCACCCGGTTCATGGGAGTACCACCGGTTCAAACTTCATGATCCATATAGATAGGCAGTTATGGCACTGCTTCAGATGTGACTCGACGGGCAGTATAATCGACCTTGTAGCAATGGAAGAGGGTATAATCTCCTGCGACGATGTCGGCAACAAGCACGATCCTGGAAACATACCTAACGAGAAATATTCTGAGATAATAGAGGCATGCTGCGAAAGGTTCGGAATAGAGTACGAGGAAGGCAATATTTCAGAGGAAAAATTGCAGGAGATAAAAAAAGAAAGAGAAGAGAAAAACAGGATCTTCAAAATACTAACAGATGTAGCTGAAATGAGCCATGGATTCATTGATAAAGAAAGATTGTTAATCGATGGGAAGATGGTAAAAGTATCAAACTACTTCAACGGAGAAACAATTAGAGAGCACCTGAAAAATAAACGAGGGTTCTCCGATGAGATCATAGATGAATTAAAGATCGGTTTCTGGGACGACCAATTAGAGACCAATCTACAGCAGCACTTCGATAAAGATACACTCATTGAAGTCGGAATATTGACGAAGAAAGCAAACAATTTCCCCATGCGTAGAAGGATAATGTACCCTTATTGGAAACGTGGGAAAGTAGTTTACTTCATAGGTAGGAAAACGGATCTAGTCGATTGGGAATCTGGAAGTAAATACTACAAGATGAGGACCGGTGAAAAATACGATGAGGTTTCAGACTACATTAAAAATGATGTTTTCTACGGCGAGGACAACGCCAACGCAAGCACAATCCTTATCACCGAAGGAGTGACAGATTGCATAAGCCTGATGGATGCCGGTTTTCCATCTATTTCACCTGTTACAACTAAGTTCAGGAAAAAGGACATGCCAAAACTGATGGACCTGATTGAACACAGTGATGAGGTGATAATACTGAACGACAACGAGAAGAACAAAGCCGGAGAAAAAGGTGCCCTTAAAACAGGAAAATACCTATTCGATAATGATGTGTACGTCAAGATCGGATTTCCGCCTAGACCAGAAGGTGTTGATAAAGTCGATGTAGACGACTACCTCACCGAGAGAAACAACAGTGAAGAAGCTGTTGAAAAACTCATAAATCAGTCAAAGGACTATATCGATTACAGGATAGAGGACCTGAGCAGCAGCGACTACGAAGGCGTCAGAGATCTACTGGAACTCTCTTTGGACAAGGATCCTATGAAAGTTGAACACATCCTAACTAAACTCTCGAAGGAAACTGATTTCACCAAAACATTGCTCAGACAGGAATTCAAAAAGAAGGGTGGCAAAGATTACAAAGACATAATGACTGGAGATGAAACGGAAGATGATACCAATACATCAAAAACCAGTAGTGGTGGTCAAAGAGAGAAAGGATATGAAAAAAGCGATCTTGCTGCTAGATTGTCCAATGAAATAGACAGCGTTAAGAAATTCATAAGCCTATCACCCTCTGAGAAAGCAAGATACAGGATCCATATCAAAGATAAAGTCATCGAGTTAACTCAAAGGCAGATGCTAAGACCTAAAACTTTCACGGAGTACTATTTAGGTAACTTCGACGAACTTCTCCATCTTTCTAAAGATGATTGGATGGACGTGGTAAGGCACATCAATCAAATAGTTGATGTCGAGGTCATGGACAAGATATCTGATCAGCACTACATAGCAGATATGATCCTTGAAAATATAGAAAAAGGTGAATCGGTCAGTTCTTTCAAAGAAGCACTTGAAGACCCACATTCATACTATCAAGACGAGGGTGTCATATACTACGCGTCTCAGCATATCGGTGAGATAATAAAAGACGAAGGAAATATCACCTCAAGAACATCACTTTCTTATGCCATGGAAGAGTTCAGAGCTGGTAAGTCTGTCGTCAGATCAATAGACGATAAAAGCACTAGATTCTGGAGATTCGAAAGGGATAAAGTATTCGATAGAGGAGAAGCCTGGCAGAATATCAGAGAGTTGAAAAGTTGAGATGGGCTTCTCATATCAACATAATTAGCGATTGAAAAGTAAATCGAAAGATGCGGATATGATAGCTGTTAAGAATAGATCGATTTTTCTCAACCAATGATATCAAGGCTAATGTTCTTTTGAATCCTACTAACAAATTCCATATATCCAGAACATAATAATACTTTAGCAAGAAGAGTGTCCGATATTTCAGTGAAAGTTTCAGAAGACCTTTCAGATATACTCGGTCTAGA
>CAZEXI010000103.1:0-4468 GCA_964516805.1 uncultured Thermoplasmata archaeon | reverse complement strand
GTGAGACCTCTTTTGTCTGGAAACCATTTGTTTCCAGTATTGACAGCGTTGCTGTATATCATACCTGCACCGAAGCTGCCTATGACTCCGTACATGATCGTTAAAAGAGGTAAGTAACCGAATGTTAGAGAAAACACGCCCATGCCTGCAAGTACTCCCCCTATGATTGTAAGCAATCTTGGTCCGTATCTATCTCTCAACACACCAGTTGGAAAAGAAGCTCCCGATTGGAAAAGTACGAACAAGGTGAAAACAAGGCCCATCTGCCCTATAGACCAACCGTTAGATTCAGCTATAAGTGGACTGATGGTGCTCCAGGCATATTCATAAGGGCTGATCAAAGCCATTGTCAAGAAGGCTGCTATAAGAACAAACCATCTGCTATAACCTAATATCTCTTTATCGGTTTTCTCTGACACGGAATTTCACCTACTTTTTAAAGAAGATATATTAATTTACTTACTTATATCTTTTTTAGATATTATGATTTACAGGGTATATATCATCTCAAGCATTCGTCTATATCTGAGAAGTCTTTGTCTTTTGAATTGAACAGATCTTTTTCTTCCTCTGTAGATTCTCTTACATCGAACTCGCAGCATTTGTCCCCTGCAGGAAGTGCTTTATTATGAATCTGTATGTATTCATCATTGTATCCCATGTATTTAGCTGGGTCTACATAGCAGTAGAGTTTACCTAGTTCTTCCTCACCCTCTTCTTTCCAGAACTTCCCCATAGCACATCCATAGAGTTCCATGTTTCCCTCTTCATTCGTTTTTAGATCAGTATGCATACCAAATTTAGGTATCCTCAACTCATCACCTTTACTGAAGTTTTCAGCAGTAGGTTCTAAGCCTTTTTCTTCTATTTCTTTTCTCCTTCTCTCTCCTATCTCTTTTCCGTATCGTTTGATAGTTTTAAGGACCAATTCTTTTCCTTTTTCTTCTCCAAGTTCCTCAGTGATCGTTTTAGCATAGGTAAGATGTAGAAGTGCAAGTCTTTGGCTTACCAATTTCACTTCTTTAGCAGCTTCATCTAAAGTGATATTCTCTTGACTCATGCATGAAGAATTGGTTAGAATAGGATTATAGTTTTTGGTCATGATAATATCTAAGCTATCATTTTCTTGAGGAATGGAGATAATCCATATATGACAGGTGAATATATCGGGATGAAAAACGATATCACTATCGAGATTAGAGCTAGAGAGGGCAATACCATGCATATCTTCTCTCTTTTTATTATCTCTTTTTTTGATAAGACCTCCTCTTTGATCAGGTCTTTCCTTGAAGAATAAACCCAATTAAGATATAATAAAAATCCCAGAAGGAATAGGTTGGCATTAAAGAAAATCCTTGCAGAGAAATTAGTTGGATAATCTCCAATAAGAGATGCTGTGAAAGGCATCAAAGAGATGAGCATGAGAAATAAGATATTGGTCCAGATGTGGATCTTGTTTGTTTTTTCAATATAATGGAACTGTTTGTGATGCAGTATCCAGAACATGGCTAGGATGATAAAACTTAGTCCAAATATGAAAAAGGTATGGGTTTCATTAATGAGTAATCGTGATACATTTTCACTGGTTTCGCCTGAATCTGGCATGCTGATATTAAAAACGAGGATGGTCATCGCGATAGCGAATATACCGTCGGATAAGGCTTCTAATCGATCTGTGTTGAACATGTTCTTCTCTTGATTTTTTACAAAAGCTGATTATATAATATTTTTTCTAGAATATTGGTACTAATTCAGTTATTTTACCACATTATAATTTTATTTTCTAGATAATTGATATATTACCGCAATTTATAAAGGATTCAAATGGATATAATATAATGATTAACAAACATCACCTATGATGATAATCAACCTCCCTCCCCCTTTTCTTTTGTTTTGAACAAAAAATTCATTATCTTCTATTCTGTTAAGAAAATCATGGATGCGTTAATCGTTTACTATTCTAGGACCGGTTATACTGGAAGACTAGCAGAGACGATTTCAAAAAAACTGGATTGCGAGATAGAACAGATAAAAGACATGAAAGACCGTTCTGGACTGATAGGTTATCTTAAATCAGGCTGGGGTGCATTTAGAGATAAAAGACCGATCATCAAAGAACCAGAATACGATCCGTCTGAATTTGATGTAACAATAATAGGGACTCCTGTATGGGCTCAGAGACCTTCTACACCTGTTATGACTTATCTAGATAAATATTCAGACAGGTTCAATAAAACAGCTTATTTCTGTACGTTAGGTGGAAGTGGTGCAGAGAAGACCATGAGTAGGATGGAACATCTGGCTAAAAGGCCTTTGGACACCTTGTCGTTGACAACTAATACTGTGAAGGACGGAGATTACGAGCAAGAAGTAGAACGATTCATCGAAGGGATGAAAAAATAAATCATTCTTTATCAATATCTATTTTTTCTTCATCTATAAACTCTAGAGCCTGATTCACTACGTCATAAAAATTCTGTTCACGACAGCATTCACCGGTAGGATTGAATTTTTTGCACTCACATGTCTTGTTATCCCTATAATTTGAAACTATCTCATCCCAGGTAGTAAGACCGTGTTCTATCACAGCACTCTTTACTTCCGCATAGGTAAGATTGTTACAGTAGCAGGCTATCTTAGGCGTGCAGCCTCTCTTGAACCAAATCGGCTTTCTAACATCCTGAATAGTGAACGACTTTGAATCGCTGAAATACGTGATGATGCAGTTTGGATTCATGCATATATAAAAATCATCTTCTTGGATTTTGTCTAGTATATTTTTATGAAGAAGATTTCTGACTACCGTCATGGGTACACTTTTTCCCTCTTTTTTGCATTCAGGGCATTTTGGTAGGTGCTTTTTAGAAGTATTGGATTCACAGTTATCGATCATCGAATGTTTTACTTAGAATTGATTTAATAAGTGTTTTGAATATTCGATAAGATTTTAGTAATGCTCATAGGTTAATGATATAGGTGGTAAGAATATGAAATTCAAAACATTGTTCATGGCTCACACCCCTAACGCAGATAAAGAAGAACATAAATCAAAGATAGAGACGGAAAAATACGTTCTCTACGTCAATCTAGTGAGAGATCAGGAAGAAGCCCTTGAGACAGCTGAGGAATATGCTGAGAAAAAAGGGATACAATCACTGATACTATGTCCAGGTTTCACGCACAAAGATGTAGCTGAGATATCAGAATCTTTAGATGAGGTTGGAGTCAACGTAGCTAGAGGTGACGGTCCCAGCGGAAAGATAGCTCAGGAGGCCATGCAGGAAGCAGACTGGTTCGAGTAGAATAGCTTTTTTTAGGCAAACTTTTTTAAATCTTCTTTTAAATATCCTTACTTTTTTCATATCTAGATCATTTGAATAAAGTAAAAAATAAAGAAAATAGTTTTTAACTTCACGAGCTTATATGCGTCTTTATGATTTTCATCACTTTTTCAGGATTTTTAGTAGAAAATACAATCTCTTTAACAAAACTACTCTTCAATGATATCACGATTCGATCACCCGCAGCAATATTGTAGATAAACCTAAAATTACCCTTAACTCTCCAAAAGCGGATACCCCATCCACCATACTTGACTGGAGAGCCTTCATCTAAGGAGAAATCTTTTACGTTTTTCCACGGAATTTTCTTTTTTATTACACCGTATATAATAAAGATCCCTTCGTTATCTATTTTTATTTTCATCCTGCTGAAATTGATAGTGATCGCTAATAAAATCACAGCCATCATCAGCCAAAACCAATTGGGAAGAGGTTCAAACCAAGCTGGTTCTACTATGATTTGGTGTATGTAAATTAAGAAGAATGCTGTAGTAACAACTGAAAGTATGATGGTAGATATTTTTGAGAACAGGATCTCTTCATAAGAATTCGTTTTTATTTTTTTTATACTTCCTGGATCTGAAATATCATTTTGACTGCCTATTGATTCATTGATATATTTTGTTTTCATATTATTCCCTCCCTACTTTATAAATAGGAAAATTGAGATGTGTTGAGACCTATATAAACATATCTTTTATACTAATTGAATAATTAGCTTTTGTTTTAATCCATACTTAAAGAGTGATAGAACTTTTCTTGAAATTAGCAACGACGGATTTTGAAGTAGAAACTTTGTTTTAATCCTTATTTCTGTAATTTTATTGAAAAAGATTTTTTCCACAATATTTATATTATTAATAACATATCTAAAAATGATGAAGACATTTAAACCACCTGTAACAGCATCAGCGAAGGGACTTTATGGAGGCTTATCTCTGTTACTTATCGCACTGGGGATGATTTCATACACTCAAGATGCCCAGATATTCGTTTCTTTACTTTTAGGAGCTTTTGGAGTATTCACGCTTTTGATTTTGATGATACCTTACAGGATAAGATACGAATTGACTGAAGATGCATTGCTATGTAAATGGATCTTCGGTAAAAAGAAGATACCATAC
>CAZEXI010000102.1:0-4474 GCA_964516805.1 uncultured Thermoplasmata archaeon | reverse complement strand
CCCCTTTCCACCCCCTATAATTATCAACTACAGTTGATATCTAATCATCCAGAGAGTTATCATTTCAGTTCTGCTTACCTTAAAAATATTATCAAATCCGGTTGATTTGCCCCGGTTTTTTATCAACTGCGGTTGACACTTCATATACGAACTACGGTTGATGTCCACTATAGCTGATAATTAGATCAACTGTCTATGATGATCATATCAACCTTATTTCATAATGAAAAACACCTTGAATAATTCTCTAAATTTGATTTTTTCACGATTCAATTTAAGGTAAAACAACAAGGGATAATCACCATTACGGTAATGACCATTAGGGTAATCACGATTACCTTATTTAAATCAAATTAACTAATGATCAGGAGATACTTTCACTAAACCCCCTCTAACTTTCTTTTAAATACCTTTATTGACATATTGAAAATACTTCATCTGAAAGGATCAACATTCAACCCCTCTCAAATCAGACCATTATGGGATTGAAATTGTATGAATAATACCTTCGAGGGGTTGAAATACTCCTTTCATTAAAAACCCCTCTCAATCAAACCGTCTCGACATCTCTCCTCAACCACATCTCATAATTATTAGCTACAGTTGACACCTCACCCATCCAGACCCATTTATATCCACTCTCCATCAACCACAGCTCATATATCAAATACGGTTGATATACCCTTTCTCATTATCAACTACGGTTGACAGTTCATATATCAAATGCGGTTGACGAGGAATGAATTCCTCTCCATCTTCGTTATCACTGCGGATGATATCAACCCTAGATCATAATCAAAAACCTACGTGTTTCAAGAGAGTTTTTTTATATCGCTCCAACCATTATAGAGAGTTTGAACATGAAAGAAGAACTTATCGCCCCCTGTGGAATGAATTGTGCAATATGCGTGTCTCACTTTGGGTATACGATGGCTGGAAAAAAACGTAAAAGCCGATGCCCTGGCTGTAAACCACGAGATAAAGGCTGTTCATTTCTGAAAAAACATTGTGAAAAATTGTCCGATAGAACCGTTGAGTTTTGTTTTGAATGTGAAGAGTTTCCATGTGAACATTTAGAGAGATTAGATAATTCTTACAGAGAAAAGTACGATATGAGTATGATCAAAAATCTAAAATCGATCAAAAAGAACGGGATTGATGAATTCCTGAAAGAACAGGAAGAAAAGTATAGATGTTCAGAATGTGGCGGAAGTATCTGCGTTCATACTGATATATGCTATGAGTGCAAGGAACCGTCTTAAAACTATTTTAAAATCATATATTCAAGAAATTCAAACACAGTAAAGAACATTGAAGCTCATTGGAAGATATCACTCAGCCATAGATACCCCCACAACTTGCTCATCCCTATATAAAGCCTGCAAGAAAAAGTTTATGTATTCATACGCACATTGTACATACATATGTCGAGTAAAAATAGGACTAAAAGGGTGAACTTCAGGCTGCCCAAAGAACTTATCGATATAGCTGATGTTACAGCTAAAGTAGAACATAAAAACAGGACCGAAGTCGTTAAAGAAGCTTTGAGTGACCATCTAAATGAAACGATGAATGAAGAATTCAAGCAAAAAGTCATCGATCTATACCTTGATGAAGAGATAAGTTACGAAGTTTTGAAAGAAATCCTGGGGAGAGAAGATGCAGAGGCAGTGAAGTCATCGAAAGATATACTTGATCAGAGTGACGATCTTGCCGAAAAGTTGTCTGAACTGTGAAAGGGTCTTCGATGTTAGTTGTAGATACAAGTGCTTTCATCTCACTCGGGACCTGTGGCTTGACTCAGATTTTTTTAAAAGAATTTGAAATAAACACTTCACAGGCAGTGATCAAAGAATTGGAAGAGATAAGCGAGTACGATGATCGAGAAGCAAAAGCTGCTCAAGAAGTACTCGATCAGAAAAAGATGATAGATATCCACGAAGTAGGTGAATCTGGAGATTTCAAGCACAGTAGGATCGATAGAGGAGAGGGTTCATGTGCAGTTCTAGCCAAAAATCTCGGATCTGATTTCCTAGTGACAGATGATATAAGAGCACTGCCGTACCTGAAAAATATATCATCGACAAAGGTGGTTATCTCCCCTATCGTTTTAAAAGCCCTAGTTAAAAGAGATGTTATGACTGAAAAGGAAGCTATGAGGAAGGTCGAAATCATGATGAACGCACGAGATTGGTTTGAAACACCGATATATGAAAAGGCTTTGGAGCTGTTTTAGACAGACCAAAGCATGGACATTTATAAATCTGCCATCAACCTATATTTTCCACTAATATTTGAAGATCAGTGAATGACCAACCTTCTGAAAATCTACCGCATAAATTATCTTACCAAATATACAATAAGTTAAATAATCGTTTTTCAAATACATATCATATAAAAGGAGATCGAGATGGACACCATAAAAACCAAAATCGAGTTACCCAGATCCATAATGAATATCTGTGGTTTAGACGAGAACGAACTACCTAAGGAAGTTGCAAAGAATTTCATAATAGAACTCTACAGAGAAGGTACTATCTCATTAGGAAAAGCAGCGGAATTTCTTGGTATGACAAAGAGAGAATTTATGGTACTTCTCGACGAGAAAAATATACCTCTCAATTACGATTCTAAAGAACTGAAAAAAGATAGAGATACTTGGAAAAAATTAAATTAAAATGATTAAAGAACATCGTAATGATTGATTCTAGACCATTAATTAATCCAGTTAGAAATCAAAATATAGATTAGATGTGAACACTAGCGTTTTAGACCGAACTATCAAAAATTATTTGACATTATAATAACAAACTTTACTATTATTCTTGTCAGTACAATAACAAACTTTTTAAAGAAGGATGACGATATATCATCAATGGATTTAGAAGAACTTAAGAGGATCATCGCTGACCAGAAAGAAGAGATAGAAGAGATAATGGATAAAGAAAAAATAATCAAAAGGGAAAATCCTGACCTCACCCATTATCTTGATCATCCCAACATATTAGCGATAATAGGAGTCAGACGCTGTGGAAAATCGATCGTTTCCCACATGATATTAAATGAAAAGAAATATGCTTATCTAAATTTCGATGATGAACGATTGATAAATCTAGATAAGGATCAATTGAATTCTATTCTAGAGGCATTTTACGAGATGGAAGGTGACATTGACTTTTTTATTTTGGATGAGATTCAGAACATCGATGGATGGGAGCTATTCGTCAATAGATTAAGGAGAACAAAAAAGATAATAATAACGGGAAGTAATGCAAACCTCCTTTCTTCTGAATTGTCAACCCATCTTACGGGAAGATACGTTGATTTCCATCTCTACCCCTTCTCTTTCAGAGAATACCTCAAATTTGAAGGAGTTGAGATACCTCAGAATAATGAATACAGCACAAAAAAAGTTTCCATGATCAAGAGGAATCTAGAAGATTATATGAAAAAAGGTGGGTTTCCAGAGAGCTACAAGTTTGGAAAGCATTACCTAAGGAAGATCTACGAGGATATCATAGTAAAAGATGCACTGACAAGATACTCTATCCGAAATAAAAAAAGTTTCAGAGAGATGACGAAATTTTTGATATCAAATTACAGCAACGAATTTTCATATTCTAGTCTTAAAGATATGACCGATATCAAAAACGTCCACACCGTTAAAGACTATGTAAACTACTTAGAATCAGTTCAGATAATTTTCGTTCTAGAACGATTTTCATTCAGCCTTAAGAAACAGGTGATCGCACCAAAGAAAGTATATTGTATAGATCCAGGCATAGTAAATTCAGTCGCATTCGCCTTCTCAGAAGATAGAGGAAGGTTACTAGAGAATCTTGTAGCCATAGAACTAAAAAGGCGAAAGATGTACTGGAACAATAATTGGGAAATATATTATTGGAAAGGTAAAAACGAGAATGAAGTTGATTTTATAGTTAAAGAAAATGAGAGTGTTGAACAACTGATACAGGCCAGTTATGATGTTGAAAACACAAAAACAAAAGAAAGGAAGATAAGAGGACTTATTAAAGGAAGCCAAGACCTTCGTTGTGAGGATCTTACTGTTCTAACGTGGAATCATGAGGAAACCATACAAAGAGATGATAAAGAGATCAACTTTAAACCAGTTTGGAAGTGGCTTATAGAGATCGATCAAGATTGAAAATATTGATAATTATAAAGAGCAATAATTTATCATTTAGAATAATAAGTTTTCTAAATTACGATTCTAAAGAACTGAAAGAAGACAGAGATACTTGGGAGAAATTGAACAAAGAGGACTAAATAATAATTGTAGTGAGTGATTACAAACCACTAGATCCACTATTTTAAAATATTAAAAACGACAAAATAACCATATCACTTATTTTACTACCACCTTTCTCATTGTCCGATGAACATTAGTATATATTCCCCTTCTATTTCAAGAACGAGATGATCGATATGAACTTCGATGAAGGAGTTGATCGTA
>CAZEXI010000101.1:0-4566 GCA_964516805.1 uncultured Thermoplasmata archaeon | reverse complement strand
ATGAGATCAAGACATACGGAACAGATCCGACAAATAACGATACTGATCAGGATGGATTGACCGATAATATCGAACTCGATAGCAATGGCGAAGTAACCATGCCCGACGGCAGCACAAAGTATGGAGGCTTAGACCCACTCTATCCCGATACAGATGGAGACGGTTTATCGGATGGTCAAGAGAAGAACGGTTATGAGATCGCGTATTTTGAGGAAACTGGTGGTGACAGCGTAGAGCACACGAGAGAGATAAACGATGCGGACCCACTGAACGCCTACAAAGATGATGATGACGAATGGATGGATACTGACCAGGATAACATACCAGATGCCATCGAAGCCGATCCCTCGCTTGTGGAGAACTCTAGATACGACGATGTGCTGAACATAGAGATGATGAAAGAGTTCAAGGATAGGTACAAGGATAACGATGAGAATCCAGAGCTGTACGCTAAGCAGTTCAATCCATATGTGGTGGATCCTGTAGACCCATTATCGTTCAAATGCAGAGCGCAGAACTATCTCATATGGGAGAGCTGGGATAATCCCAATGCACAAGCGAAGGTGAACATAGAATTCCTAGACCCAAGCGGCATAGACTATATAAGAATAAAAAATAAGGATCAGGGCAACTCAAAAACATTTTACGAAGACGATCTCAGCTACGATGACGGGGTAGCTGAGCTGAACGAATGGATTCCTATCAGTTATGCAAAAGACTATTTGGTAGATGGATGGGACCTCGAAGTAACGATTGTGGACAGTAACGGAAACAAGATCCAAGATTTCACGCACGTGAAAAACAAGTTGGCTAACGAATGGCAGGATTTCACCAGCTGGATCACTGATGTCGTGTGGGGTGCCGTGGATGAGGCTTTAGATATAGCCTCAGATATGGCTGATGCCGTTAAATACAAACTTAGAAGCTTGAGTAAATTACCGTTGATGGAAGAGGTTAGGATGACAGCTCAAACGATTAGAGCTATCAGGAGAAGTGCGATGAGAGATTACTTTGAGCTATTTCCATTCCCGACTTACTATCAGGGACCACATGGTCTGTGTGCAGCCCTATGCTGTAAAATGGTCGCTAGATATTATGGGCACGACGCTACTATAGAGGAGATCAAGGACAAATCTGAACCTTGGGATGATAGTGTTTATAATGGTATGACTGATAAGGAAGTGAGAAGATACTTGAACAAAACCGGCTACTATGAAGATTACATAAGAAAGGATAATTTCAATAAAACCTTCAACGAAATCACAACTCAATTAAATGAACAAAAAGATCCTATAGTTATAACTGGTCTAGATGATTTTTATGAAGCAATAGGTATATCATCTGAAAGTCACGACGTAGTTATTGTCGGTTATTACGAGGATAATGGTGAAAAAGGAGTCGTAATAGCAGACTCCAATATAGCTGTTACAGGTTACACATATACCGTTTCATGGAACTATCTTAAAGATCATCTAAAAGATGATGCTGATAAATTGATATTCACTGAAGGTGACGGGATGGCAAGCTGATAAAGAGTAGTGATATATATGGATGAAATGATTGATAAAAAATACTTGATGCTAGCAATCGTCTTCATTTTAACCTCTACTTTATTTTTCAGTGGTTGCTTTGAATCGGACGAACAACGATATGCAAAAGGAGAAATTGAAGTAGTATTTAAAGAAAACGTGACTAAAGAAGAAGCTAGAGAGGTAGTGGAATCGTTTGATAATTGTACTGTAGATGTGTTTACAAATAGCTCTCGTCATCCGTTGTATGCTTATGTTAATGTACCAGAAGGTGAAGAAAGAAAGTACGTAAAACTATTTGAAAATCATACCGCTGTTAGCTCTGTTAATCTTGTTTGGGAACGTGGATAAGATTAGAGTGTGTTAATATTAATAGAGGATCAACTGTAGATAGGAAAAAAACTAGAAGAAAGAAGTTATTACCTGTATTGATTGTCACCATCATATTGACCTCGGGCTTACTAGTTGGAGGATGTCTAAGCAGCGATTCTGAACCTCACTATGTTAAAGGGGAAATTACGGTGTTATTCAAAGATAATGTGACCAAAGAGAACGCTACGGAGATTATATACTCCTTTAATTGCAGTGCAGATTTTTGGCATGACTACGGGGAATGTTGGGAAGCAAATGTAAATGTTCCAGAAGGTGAGGAAAAAAAATATGTTAGGATGTTCGAGAATCATACAGCTGTATCCTCTGCGCATCTAGGTTGGGAAGATGCATAAGATGAAAATTAGAGTGTGTTAATATTAATAGAGGATCAACTGTGGATAGGAAAAAAACTAGAAGAAAGAAGTTATTACCTGTATTGATTGTCACCATCATATTGACTTCGGGCTTGCTAGTTGGAGGATGTCTAAGTAGCGATACTGAACCTCACTATGATAAAGGGGAAATTAAGGTTTGGTTCAAATCTAATGTTACCAAAGAGAACGCTACGGAGATAATATACTCTTTTAATTGCACCCCTCAGTGGTGGTATCCTAATCGGAATAGTGGTGAGACTTTGGATGTAATTGTAAATGTTCCTGTGGGTGAAGAAAAAAAGTACGTAGGACTTTTTGAAAATCATACCGCTGTTAACTCTGCATACCTATGTTGGGAAGATGCATAGGAGGCACTGGATGCCCTCTCTAAGTATTAACATCGCAGTTCACTCTGGAAGATAAGGACCTGGAATATAAGAGTCATAGTTTGAGGTGGAAAAAATGGTTAAAAAGGAAAAAGAGAGTATGTATAAAATTTGCGTGGTATTGGCGATCGTAGTGATTATACTGTCCGGCTTACTTACAGCGGGTTGTACAGAATGGGAGGGTCGCCAACTAGAGAAGGGTAAGATAGAGGTAGAATTTAGAGAGATTGAGTGGTTGTTCAGCTTGAACCGCTCAAAGTACGAAGATCATTTTGAAGAGGGACCCATAAATGGAACACTGAGAGAGGCATTTGATAACAAAAGTTACCCGGTCGATAAAAACGCAACGGTCAGCAAACCATATGATGATTTTGAAGGAGCAGAATGGTTGATATATGAGAACGGAAAGATAAGGTATGTGGTTGTATATCTTGCGGTGAAAGATAGAGATATAGCGATATACAGACCTGTGACAAAAGATAGGGTTAAGGAGGTCATACACACCTTTAACTGTACAACTGCAGCTTTTTTTTCTCCTGAGAACTCAACCAGCTCTGGTTGGGAGGCATATGTAAATGTGCCAGAAGGTGAGGAAAGAAAATATGTTAGTATGTTCGAAAATCATACAGCTGTCCTTCGAGCTTATCTAGAATGGAACTATCCATAAAATGATTAAGGCATCTATATGTGATAAGTTATGGAAGAAGTCAGACTTTTGGCCCAGGTCATCATAGCTATTCGTAGGAATATGATATCGGGTTACTTCGAGCTCACGCCCTTCCCGACTTACTATCAGGGACCACATGGTCTGTGTGCAGCCCTATGCTGTAAAATGGTCGCTAGATATTATGGGCACGACGCTACTATCGAGGAGATCGAGGATAGGTCTGGTGATGACAATGTGTACGATGGTATGACTGATTCTCAGAGTAATAAATACCTTAAAAAAGTAGATTACTTTGAAACATATATAGAAAAACCAGATTTTATCAAAAATTATTCTTTTAATGATATTATAAACCAATTAGAACAGGAGAAAGATCCGATAATTGCAAGTGGTTTAACTGACTTTTATGAAGCAATAGGTATCTCGTCAGATAGTCACGATGCTATGATAATTGGTTATTACGAAGATAAAGGTGAAAAAGGAGTCGTGATTGCAGATTCTAATATAGCAGTAACAGGTTACACATATACAGTTTCATGGGATTATCTTATGGATCATCTAACAAATATTGATGGATTTGTTTTTACTGAAGGAGATGGGATGGCTGGTTAAAAATCATAGTGATATATATGTTTAACAAATATGAAATAAATATGGGAAAAATATACGCTATATTAACCATCACATTCATTTTAATTTTTGCAACTTTTACATGTGGATGCTTTGAATCAGGAGAACAACGATACGCGAAAGGTGTCATTCACGTTACTTTTAAAAACAATGTGACTAAAAATGAAGCTGAGAAAGTTGTTCACTCATTAAACTGTACTATTGATATGTTTATGAATGGGTCTGGCCATCCTTTATATGCTTATGTTAATGTTCCAGAGGGTGAAGAAAAAAAGTATGTAAGTCTTTTTGAAAATCACACTGCTGTAATACGTGCTCATCGGGAAAAGATTGATACATAAGTTAATTAATATTTCATAAAAAAGTTAGATAAATAAAATGAGTGAATATAAGTTTGGGGATGACAACGTGTATAATGGTATGTTTGATAGTGAAGTAATTGAATATATTAATAAGACGGGATATTATGAGAATAAAATAAAAAAGAAAAAGTTTGATAAAACTTTTAAAAATATTACCACTCAGATAGGTAAACAACAGGATCCAATTATTGTAACTGGTCTAGATGATTTTTATGAAGCAATAGGTATATCATCTGAAAGTCACGA
>CAZEXI010000100.1:0-4750 GCA_964516805.1 uncultured Thermoplasmata archaeon | reverse complement strand
AGAAAAATAAAGAATGGATGCTTATGATAAAATCTAAAGTGTCATTGTTCGATGAATTAGAAAAAGAAGTGAAACGACTACATCCGTACGAAACTCTAGAGATAATAACTCACAAGATTCAGATGGGAAATAATGATTATCTAGACTGGATGGATAAGAACCTAAAATGATCCATCGATCAATCCTCTTTTTCTTCACTCTTGCAAAAATATTCCGCTTTACCTATGCAAGTATGTATTCTTCAGGGAAGAATCATCACTATAAGTATCAAAAATTAGACCCGATTATACAAGTTTTTTATTCGTCAATCCGAAGGTCGATAGCATTGTATTTTTTTAGATATATTTAAATTCGAGAAATTTTGAACTACATAGTACGAAGTTAAAAAATTGGTATCTAATCTTATTTTTATTCTAACTATAATCGATAATTTAGACCAATTTATAAATACCTAAAACTCAAATCCTTATAAGAGGCCCCGGAGAAAATAATAGCCCGAGTAGAAATATTCATATTATTTTCACCTCACCCGGGGCCTCATGATTACATCAAATTTTCATTCCTTTCTTTGTCGAATTTTTCGTTTAAATATTCTTCAAAATTAATTTTTTCTACATCTTTGATTTCCCAACCTTTTTCTACATATTCTTTAAGGTTATCATGATCATCGACTTCACGTTGTTCTCCATCCTTTTCTATGATGAAAAATTTAATATCATTTATAGGGAGTTCATCGTATTTCTCAGAGATAACGACTTTACCTGCATATAGCATCGTAAGGTGACCTGGTTCTAAAGCTCCTAGATTATGAGTGATGACCAAAAGGGATACTTTATCATTTTTTACAAGTTGGTTCATGAGGTGTGAAATATGCAGTTTAGCCTCAACATCTAAATTGGCGAAAGGCTCATCTACTATTATCAGATCTGGATTTCCGATGAATGCTTGAGCCAACGAAACTCTTTTTTTGAATCCACCAGAAAGTTCTTTGAATTTTTTGTCTAAAATATCTTCGATCTCAAGGGCTTCAACTGCTTTCATGTATGTTGAAGTAGATTTTTCGACTGCTATAGATTCCAAAAAATCTTCAACCTTCATATTTTCAGGTATGTGTGGTTTCTGTAAAGCGAAGGATACTCGGTCTTTTATTTTAGCGTACTCTCTGTAAGGATCATGTCCAAATATCTTCACTTCACCTTTATCTGGTAGTGTTAACCCAGAAGCGATTCTTAGAAATGTGGTTTTTCCACTTCCGTTAGGACCTAGCAACATGCTTAACCCAGACGGTACAGAAAATGAGGCGTCTTTCAAAGCTGTAGTTTTCCCGTAACTTTTAGTCAAATCGTCTGCGGTAAGCAGTATCTGCTGCAAGATAAACACCTCCTATAATCACTAGTGACCATAATGGAAATAATGTCAAATTACTTTTATTTTCTACTTTTTTCATATCAAGAACAAATTTTTGACCTCTCGTCCAATTTTGATATGATATTGGATCTGATATGACTATTCTTATGTAAACAATAGTTGAATCGATATCGACTTCGAATGAAATCTGGTTGTCAAATTTTTTAGTATAATTATGGGTACTATCTATTATGTTGAGAGTGATATTGTTACCTACTGGTTTTACATCAACTTTATATTTACCAGGTTTTACTTTCTTTTCAGTGTTTATCTTGTACACACCATAAGTATAGATATCCCCTGGATCTTCAACAGAAGGGGAATGGTCTATCATCCTAATTTCATCTTGAAAATCAGATTTGAATAATTCTATGTATCCTAAATTATTAAACGTAAGAGTGCAAGATAGGATCAGAAGTGACAAAACCAGTATGGTTATCATTTTATTTCTAATAGAAACTCCTCCTTTTGAATATTAAATATAAACTGATAATTCCAGTAACGATTAGAATAAAACCTATGATCGAAAGATCGTTTATTTGGACACCGTAAAGCAGATGCAATAATAAATATTCAAAAGGCATTATTATACCTCTTTTAGCTGGAAATACGATAACTCCTCCAAAAGCTAATAATGAACTGAATATTGGAAAAAATGAATTTTTGGATATAATTGATAAGATATTAGAAAATATATATCCTACTAACATAGTACCTCCGACCATGATAAATGATACTAGAAAGAATTTTACAAAAGATTTATCTGAGTAAAGAAACTTTATGTTAGAAGTAATCGCGAGAGAACTTGAAACTGCTATAAAAACAATAAATGTTAGAGGTAATAAAAAAAGTTGTAGAAAAGCCTTGTTTCTCGACTCCTTTCCAAATATCAAATAAACTATCGATCCTTCCTCAGACATCTTTCCCCATATCAGAGCTGCCATTATTGCACTGATGAGGAAAGAGACTTCAGCCGCTCTAACAAGTGATCCAAAGAATGATTTTTTAAAAACCTCGGTTTCTTGCTTTGTTATATTATTCCTGATTTCATCAGAATTTAAGTCTAAGATTCCCTCATCTATAGGTGTGCCATTGTACTGATAGAATTTTGAGTCTTCATTTTCTTGGAGACCATAACTATCAAGATTAATATGGTCGTCATATACTGAAGGATAAGTCATTCCAAAGGTGAAAAATATCAGCATAGGTGATATCAACAGAGCTGCTATTATATAATGATTTGAAGCTATATACTTAGATACGAAGTTATTCCTGATCTTATTTGTTATATCTCTTTTCATGATGAAATTCAATCCTCTTGTTTTTTGTACGCAAGATATCCTGCTCCACTAGCGATAACAGCTGGAACAGCTAACATGAATATCGGTGTTAGGTCTGAATCTGATTCGTCTTTTTTTTCAGGATATAAATTTTTCATTTCGATTGTTTTTAAGAATTCGTAATCCTTGTAATCGATATCATCAGGATTTACTGGGACTTTAATACTAACATCGGTATCAATGTTAATATAATCATCAGTATAGTTATTAGTAGTAAAAAATAATTTAGATGGCATCACTACAGACGAGTCGTGTAGATAAAATTTATTATCATATATTTTGTAACAAACACACAACAGATTCTTACCAAACGGTTTACTATTATTCCACATAGGATATTTTACTATTTTTATTGGGTCTTCTTTTACCCAATAATCTATTGAACTTCCTATAGGTCTACATGCATCAGGATCACCCTTTTCTGGGAAAGTTACTGAATAATTTTCTCTAAATATGACTTTCTCTGAAATACGGCTCATATATTCTATTTTTCTAGGATATTTATTGTTTTCACAGTACCCAAAAAAAGGAAAGAAACCCAATTTATATCCATCATTACTGTGGTTTTTCATATCCAAGAATGCAATATTATCTTCCTTTCTGATTTTGAATCTTAATATATTCTTTTCTAAATCTCCCACAGGTTTCATGGAATCTTTCAATTCAATTTTTAGAATTACATCAACCCATTTTTTTGTCTCATTCTTCATCTTTAAAGATATTTTTGCATCTGTACCAAAATCATGATATTCGTAACCGTCAGTATCATTCATCTTTGAAATATATTGAATATTTCCTGATAATTTCCATTTGTTCTTTCCGTAAGGGCTTTCTTTTCCCCCTTTAGCTGCTCTAATATATGAATTGTAAGGGATGATAACTGAAAATGATAGGATAATGATAATAATCAAAAATAAAGAAAGAGAAGTTTGGGTTATTTTAGATTGCTCTATCATAAATTACACCTAATTACATATTGGAATGTACACCTTTTACGATCCAATATAAATCATCATAGGTGGTGGAATGAGTCTCTTCCCATTCATAGTTTGTATGTTTAACTTTGTAATTAAATACCCAATGATGATGAACCATATCGTAACTACTAGTTGTGTAGTACATTGGCTTCCTCTTACCAAGTTCCTCAATGTAGACTTTTTTATCAGGGAGGAAATAATTTTCCTTTACATTCCAATAGTGGTCTTGCCAAAATCCTTCATGATCTGAATCCACACTTTTAGTAGCTGCATCATATTTTCCTATCGTTCCAGTTTGTTGATTTTCATTCCATGTTCCAACACTACCTGCAACCATTGCACCATGATTGTTTTCCCAGCTAACTGATGTACCAACTCCTACTGTTCCATAAGCTACTTCAAAACCCCATGATCCAGCTGATTCGTTTTTCCATGCTTTGTGTTTTCCTTTTAGATAGTCAGCATCTGCACTCACTGTTCCTACTATCGAAAGCCCGAGCATACAAAATACACCCAAGCCAAACATTATTCCATAGATTTTTTTATTCATATTATTTCACCTCCAACACCCATACGGAATTGGATATATATATATTGGGGTTTAGATAATACTTGCATAATCATACAAATGTATATTATTCTATGAGTTTTTATTTTGTCAGATAACTTTTTAGATTTGATTAAATAATATATTTAATAGAGACTCAAAAGAAAAATAACAGATTGGATTGAATTCTTTATGGTTATTTTCTATTTCAACCGGCTCATGATTTAATCTAAAGCGTCATCGTTCGATGAGTTAGAAAAAGAAGTGAAACGACTACATCCGTACGAAACTCCAGAGATCATCGCACACAAGATACAGATGGGAAATAAAGATTACCTTGACTGGATGGAAAAGAACCTAAAATGATCGTTCTAGCAACTTTTTCTCGACTCTATCAAGAACCTCACCTTTGACCAGAGCAGGTATATATCCTTCATGATCTGAATCATCACAATAAGTATCGTAAATGAGACCTGATT
>CAZEXI010000099.1:0-4838 GCA_964516805.1 uncultured Thermoplasmata archaeon | reverse complement strand
GTGTAGGATATATTCTTTATTCTAATCTTCTTTTAATTAAAACCTCTTTTCTTAAATCAGATTAATTTAAATTATTAAATATGACTAAATATAAATATCTCGAAAAACTATGTAGTTATTTACCCAAGGAGGGAAAAAAATTGAAGAATCTATTAGATACTGCTACGAGTAACAAAGATTTTTCTACGCTGGTGGACGCAATCAAGAGATGTCATCTAGAAGACACACTGAAAGGAAACAAAGAATACACAGTCTTTGCACCGAACAATGAAGCTTTTAACAAGATGTCTAAAAAAGAATTCCAAGACTTACTCCAGAATGAGGAAGAGCTAACAAATATATTGAAGTATCATCTCATTCCAGGAAAAGTTTGGTCCAAAGATATTGAGGATAAAGAATACAAGACTGTGCAAGGAGAAAGTATTAGAGTCAATACGGAGGGAGGAGTTAAAGTCAACGATTCCAACGTAATTAAGACAGACATAGAAACCAGCAATGGAATAATCCACGTGATAGATGAACCACTCGTACCAGAAAGAAAAACAAAATAGTTTTTAAAATTTTTATGGGGCTTTTTACCCCTTTTTATTTTTTGAAGGTAGAACTGCACCTATCAACGCTATTACTGGACCAATTATAAGTCCTGCCCACATCACTAAGGCTAGGATACTTACCACACCTAACTTTGCTTTTTCTTTCAAATCGATTGGTGGTTTCATTTTGAAGCTTAATGATAGCGTGAAGATACCAAGTGATAGGGGTATTATAGTGAATATAATGGTAACTACAATACCAGGGCCCGGATCTGCTTTCATAGATGCAAGTATCATCTGTAATAACATCATTCCTCCTGTGCCGATGTATGACAGTCCAGCGATAGAGGTAAACCATCCGCCTAAATAATTAGGTGTTGATCCTGAATTTTTTTCTGCCCATAAGAAGTAGGTCGCACCCAATAGAAATGTGATTATAAATGGTGAAAATATTAGCAAGATCGATTGACCTTCCCATATATGGATATTTATTACATCTATAGGGACTTTGATCCACTCTATCATTCCATATCTTTCTTCATATCCGATGGCGAGACCATATTTACCGTGAGTATTGTTATTGGTAACGACCACATAGTAGGTTGAACTTTTATTCACTTTTTCGTCGTATTCAGCTGGATAGTAGTAGCTCGCAGGAGTGAACGGTTCGTATTCTCTGTCTACCTTCTTTCCCTTTATCAAAATGTAACCGTAGTTACTTGGAACTTCTATATGATCGGGTATATCACTTGAGTTATCAAAATGGGGTCCCATGATGATAATATCAGGAGTAAAATTGTTATCTTCAGGTATTAAAATACTGCATTTTAATCTTTCATCTTCTTCTAACTTAACCTCGTAATAATGTGCCTTTTCATCTTTCTTTAATTCAGAATAAATGACCCATGATTTGGTCGGATCGTGAACGTGTTTTGCATTTTCTAAATCATCATTGTTCTTAGAGGTTTTAGGGACATGAGAATAGATGGAGGGAATTATAATTACAATTATCACCAGAACTATGACAACTATTCTACGAGCACTTTTGGAAACCCTCATATCATTACTAACGGTCTCTAAATTATTTAAACTAAACTCACGTAGTTACCTTAATATAATGATTAGTTATTTCTCATTTGATATTAAATTGGGATACAATGGACGAATATGAAGAAACTCAACAATTTTGGAACGATATTTTCGCAGATGAAGAAAAAGAGTTTGATATTAGAGAACCTATACGTATAGATGAAATAGAAGAAAGTCTCAAATGGTTGTCTGATGGGTCAGAGTCTATAATAGATTATGGTTGTGGTAACGGTTCTTTACTTTTGAGATGTAGTTATCTAGTAGATGCTGACTTAGTAGGTATAGATATCAGTGAAGAGGCAGTAAAATCTTCTAGAAATAGAGCAAAGCAAAATGAGGTTGATAAAAGGTCTAAATTCATTTGTGGAGGAGTTGAGGAACTGTCTCAATTTGAAGATGATGGGTTCGATGCTGCTATCTTGTCAAATGTTCTAGATAACATGTTACCTGATGATGCTGAAAGATTACTATCTGAGTTCAGGAGGGTCATAAAAAGAGATGGGAAAATAATGATCAAATTGAATGACTATATTAAGCCAGAAAAGTTAGCAGAATGGGGATCTAAAGAGATCTCTGAAGGCTTCTATAAAGAAGATACAGGATTATATTTTTGGAACCTTACTGATGAAGATGTGGAAGAATTATTGTCGGATAGTTTTAAGATTGAAAAAAGAATTGATGTAGAATTTAAAGAGCATGATCAAATAAATAGGTTGTATTATATGAGGAACCATAAGTGATTATTAAATGGTTTAAATGAACTGAAAGACATGCCAGATCTCAAAAATACATTAGATTGTTAAAAATGGTTTAGCTGATAATCCCTCTAAATCATGAGGAAGTTATAAATAGTATAATGTTAAACAATGGTAACATTCATGTTAAACAATTTAGTGGATGATCTTCAGAAAGGTCTGCAGATCGATGATAAGACTATCTATTCTAAGAAGGTTGATAAAGGCCGGATAAATAATCAGAAATATCTAGAGGTTTATTTAAAGAAAGGTGGATCTGAAAAGCTTTTGTTTTATTTAAGCATATATCAGGGAAAAAAGCCTTATTATAAACCGTGGGTTGAAATCTTTGGAGTAAATAATCAAGTACGTCTTAATCAAGAAATAATTACTTACTTTGGAACAGAATTAGAATCCATGATTATTGAAAAAATATCGGATTATCTTGGTTTTGGAGGAAGGATTTTCGTAGAATATAGCGGTGATAAAGAAACAAGGTCGGGTCTTCTAAGGGACTATCCTGAAGTTACTACACGTTTAGGTTACAAACTTTACCAAAATGATTTCACTTGGTTCAAAGATTGGTACTATCCAGAAGGGTTCAATGAAGGTGGGGAGAAACTACAAGCTGAAAAACCCATCGATGAAGAACACGAATTGAAGCATTATAAAAGAATGAAAGAAGAGATAGACAGGTTTTTAAAGCAAGATTTTGAGGAGAATCAATTCTATAGAAACGCAGTAGATAGAGCTGAAAAGATATTAGAAGAATTGTAA
The DNA here is from genome assembly GCA_964516805.1 of uncultured Thermoplasmata archaeon. GTDB lineage: Archaea > Thermoplasmatota > Thermoplasmata > Halarchaeoplasmatales > Halarchaeoplasmataceae > CAYSTL01. The sequence continues at coordinate 1,705 of CAZEXI010000099.1, read as the reverse complement.
GAGAATGGTTAAATAGTAAATTCTATTCTTAACAATATTAAGGGTAGTAAATTGAAGAAAGAAAATCTTGTTATAAAAATAATAAATAGATTTTTTTCCCAAAGATTCAGATTGGCTAATTTGACTAATTATCCGTTTATAGGAAAAGTTATAGATAAATTATTTTTTGAAGAGGACAATATGTACTATCTAACCAAAGATAGTGTTATTGAGATTAATAAAGAAATAGATCTTCCTGATAATTACGTGTTACCTTCAAGGATAGTTGAACATTTTATCAAAGAAGCCAATTTTCACTGGGTAATGGATTTTTGTATATGCAGGAAGTCGAATCAATGTGAGGATTATCCAATCGAATTAGGGTGTTTATTTTTAGGGGAAGCAGCAAAAGATATAGAATCATCTTTGGGGAGACCGGTCACCGAGGAAGAGGCTTTAAAACATGTTGAAAAGTGTAGAGATGCCGGCCTAGTGCATCTGATAGGAAGGAATAAACTCGATCCAGTTTGGCTCGATATTAGGCCTGGTAAAAAATTGATGACCATCTGTAACTGCTGTCCCTGCTGCTGTCTCTGGAAGATGCTCCCTGACCTGAATAACGATATTGAGAAGAAAATTAAAAGGATGCCAGGCGTAGATATTGAAGTTAACGACAATTGCATCGGGTGTGGCAGATGTATAGATGCATGTTTTGTAGATGCGATCAAAATCGAAAACGGAAAGGCAGTTATTGGTGATGATTGCAGAGGATGTGGAAGATGTATAGAAGTCTGTCCTGAGGGTGCTGTAGAGCTTAAAGTTGAAAGTCAGGATTATCATGATGTATCGATAGAAGAACTAGAAAAATCAGTTGATATCTCATAAATTTAAATAAGAAAAAATCCTTAAATTATATGTTGAAAATATGAAATATATATCTAAAAGTACGCTTTGGAGATTACTTGGCGGCTTGATTTTATTGATAGTGATCGTGTTGATTTACATATACTATGTGTGAAAATCTAGGAAAAAGAGATCTAAAATAGAACAGGCCCGAAAAAATTTTATCAATTTAAGAAGAAAATAGAGTATATTACCTGACCAATCTCGCGCTCTTTACTTCTCCGCCACATATCGGACATTCATCTAAGGGTTCTTTATGCCATCTTCTGCACTTTGTACATCTGTATTTCCATTCATATTCTTCGTCAATTTCATCTTGAGCCAAACCCTGGTATTCAATATCCATGTGTTTAGCTAAGTTCTGTATAGAGTAATCATCTGTAATTATCGTACCTTTGACGTAAAGAGCTAAGGCTAGAACCTCAACATCAGTTTCAGAAAGTCTTATAGAATCTCCGGTTTGATTACCTTCTTTTTGAACTTCTTCGATCAGATTGCCTGGTGGGTTCACAACATCTAGACCTGCAGCTCTCATGAACTGTAATTTTCTGTGCCATCTCCCACCTTCTTTTATCTCGTCCAACACTTTTGGAGGGATGTACAATGTGTCGCCTAGTGGGATGTCTTTTCCAGATAGTATTGCTGAGGTATCTAGTACATATTTCATACAGTATATCTTCTTCTTTGATTACTTATAATATTTTTGGATATAAAGGCTTCATTGTTTTATGTGCAACCAAAGCTGAAATTAGTTTTAATTTTATTATGCTAGTTTACAATTCAATGATAAGATTATACATGTATTGATGCTTTTAGTAAATAT
>CAZEXI010000098.1:1962-4876 GCA_964516805.1 uncultured Thermoplasmata archaeon | reverse complement strand
TTCCTCATCAGCTTCGTATAAGGCTCCATACCCGATCCCACAAACTATAAGAACGGTCAATATAGGGTGATACCAATCGAGATTTTCGGCCAATTTCCAGACCTCTTCAGTTACAACGAAAGGACCGGCTAAAAGAAATCCTCCTACCATCTGCTGTGCTAGGTCAGAGAGTGAGAATCTTTTCAGGGTTTTGAACATGTTTTGATATAACTATTTTGACATATTAAATTTTTTTATCTTTTGGTAATATTTTACAGGTAAGGCGTAGCACAGCCTTTACCGTTGTAGTTTTGTGCATCCATCCAGTCATCGAATAATTTTTTTCTACCTTCCTCGGTTAAACCCATCCCGATAAGATCTTCTGGTGATTCTAGATAACCGTCTCCGACCACGTATCCATTAGCTCTTGATACTGCTGTAGATCTCATAAAATCTTTCTTATCAGGGTATATATTTTGATAAACTGTTATGAAATCTTTATGCTGTTTCAAGTAGTATTTCTGGTGATAATCCTCTGCAGGATAGAATTTATTGAATTCCGATATCACGGTTTTGATATCACCGTTCAATTCTTTTTCTAATCTATCTTTAGATTGCTTTGCGATCTGCTTTTGTTGTTCATCATGATAGAAAATCCTTGACATGTATTGGGTGTTCATCTTTACTGTTGGTTTGTGACTTTTCCAAAATATTTCCAGTAATTGACTGTATGTAATCTTATCTGGATCGTAATCGATCTGTATGGTCTCTGTATGTTTTCCTAAGTTGTGATAGGTAGGATTTTCTTTATTTCCACCTGCATATCCAACTCTGGTTCTTACAACCCCTTCAAGAGCACCGAATTTACCATCAGGTCCCCAAAAACATCCTAAAGAAAATGTAGCTGTTTCTATATCATCCGGCGAGTTTTTATCTATATCTGGTATATCTCCGATGATCATGTTATTTATCTCTTCCTTTTTCTTCTGATTTCTGAATATGATCAAACTGATACTCAGGATTACTACGAATAATATTGATACGATCTTTAGTAAGGTTTTCATTTCATTCACCTAAGAATAACACGGCGTTATATCTATTGATAGAACTTACTATTAAACCTTTCTATACTCGATGTGGGTTTATGACTACCCATTAAAAAATTCAAGTTCAGATATCCTTTATTTCAGACTTGATATCCTCCACCATCTTTTTGTAATCTTTTAGTGCAGACTGATCCTTTCCCTGTTTACGTTTTATATCAAATTCTATCCTGCTGTGCAAGTTGTCTAATTTATTGAGAGCTTCTTTTTTACCCATCTTAACACCCTGTTTATATAAATATTCTAATGTTATTAAAAAGTTTAGATTTAGGTTAAGTCCGTCTTTCATAGGATAAAAGTGCTACAGCGATCACAGCCAGTATGATACCAGCTACTTTTTCTACCGTAACAGTTTCACCTAAAAGTATGATCCCTAGTATTACGCTTGTTATGGTGGATATGATGATTATAGGTTTAGCTGTACTGGCATCGACAGTTTCAAGACCACTGCAGAACAGTATGAAAGCACCAGCACCGAGCACTCCGTTCAAAGCAGGATATATGATGTTATGGCTCATTGGAATTGACAGTCCAGTAAATCCTGTGACAATGATCACAGCGAAGACTACGATAAGTGTCTGTCCAACGGCTCTGTAGAATCGTGCTTGATTCAATCCATCCTTCAATATGCCTAATCTAAGAAAAATTGTGGTCAATCCTAATGACAGTATCAAGGTCACAAGATATAGGTGCCCGATTTCAAGGTCTAAAATATTTGAATTCAGTGGGAATAGTAGAAAAAATGCCAACAATGCTAGAGCTACTCCAAGACCTTTTTTTATTGTTATCTTTTCACCCAGTATGTAAACTGAAAGGATGACTGTGACCAAAATACTCAGCCTTTGGATGGGCTTTACAACGCTAACTTCATAGAATGATAATGAAAGTCTGACCAGTATTATGCCTAGACCAACAGTAAGACCTGCTCCAATAGAGAAGATAGATCGTTTTTCTAATTTAAAATTGAATTCACTTCTGGAGATAACATAACCTATAACTATAGGGAAAAAAACGATGGTTCTTATAAGCGCTGATTTCCATGGGCCTAAGGAAGTGACACTGATCTTTGAAAAAAATCCACCTAACCCCCAGAGAAGAGCAGCCATTATGATCAACGGTATCCCTTTGAAATTCCTCTTCATCGTTACGTGATGGGTCAAAATCTGGTTGTTTAAAGTTATTTTGTTGATTTTTCAGTTGAACTTGTGTTTTCATTACTAAATATTTTTATCAATATATCAGGTGTTCCTTCTTAATAAGGTCAATTCTCCTGAATTTATTAATTTTAGAGCTGATCTGTAAAGACCTTCTTCTTCTAGCATCTTTATAGAATCTAACTTCTCTTTGATCATGATATATTCTTCCTGATCTTCATGTAGATCGTTTAAACGTGTTTTTAATCCATTTATCTCTTCTTGCAGTTCTAAATAATCATCTATCATCTTTATCGCTTCTTCGCAGTTCGAGTTAGCTTCTACGTAATCGCCTCCTTTTGATGAGCTATTAGCTGATTTGACAAGTGACACTATTTTTTCTATATCTATATCAGTATTTCTGACCGATTTGAGTTTAGATCTTGTAATGTCGGATAATTGATCGAATCTTTGTTTTGGTGTGCTATCGTTTTCATCTTGGGATTCTTCTTCATCTTTAAATATTGTTGTCATGATATTGTAAGTTTCCATGCCGATCAAAGCTATTCCTGGAAGTAATATCAACATGAAGAATCCTAAGAACGTTTTTGAAAATTGAGAGAGATATCCAAGCCTTGGGATCTTGTTGTATATCTTTAAACCTAGTATCTTATGATTATCAATTTTGCCGATCACATT
>CAZEXI010000098.1:0-1862 GCA_964516805.1 uncultured Thermoplasmata archaeon | reverse complement strand
CATATAAACACCTTTTATTGGTATCTAAGTGTGAATATTACCCAGAAATCGAATATGTCACCTTGATATTCGTTCCCTGCATCTGGATGGAATCTGATGTTCATCGTCAGATAATCGCTATTGACACCGTTGTCGTTTAGATCTACAGTTAGTAATGCACTTTCCTTGAAATCATTGATATCCTTCCAGCCATTTCCATTATCGTCTGTGATCTGAGTTAGTAGGTCATCTACCGCTCCGCTATCACAGTGATACTCCATCTCTGTTATCTCGATATATGATGCAAATGTATCATTCATTGTATCGTTGTATGGTACTTGAACTGGATCTGGTTCTGGACCTGGATTATAACCATTACTTCTGTCACCATCGTCGTCTTCGTATGCTTGATAATAGCAATCGAAATCTAAGAAATTACCCATGTTGCTTCCGTCTTCATTGAACACAAGAGTTCCCATATCTTCCATACCCGGTTTCATATGGTTCATCTCCCATACAGTTCCTAACGTTTCGTAGTACTCATTATCCTGCATACAGTAATTTGCGAAATACAATCTTGCAGGAGAATAATCACTTTCTGCGTTTTCTTCGTCTATATGGAACATGATCCTATCGACTAGATAATAACCTGTATCCACGACTTTAACTCCATTTACTGTTGCGTCACTCTCTGCTTCAAAGTGGAAATCGTCTACTACTTCACCTTCGAGCCACAATCTAACATCGCCGACCTCGGGTTCTCCCCCTGCACCTTCACCGGGGAACAAGGATCTTACTTCGAATTTACAGAGCCATCTCGGAGTATCTAGATTTACATATATCCTTTCCTGTGTACCTACTTCTCTATAGTCGATTTCATCTTCTTCGTTATCATCACCAGTTCCATAAACACCAAGGCCTCTCGTTCCTCTATGTGTCAGATCTCCATCGACTCCGTTTATCTCTGCAGAAACTGTACCAGTTCCCCCAAAGATTTCAAATTCACTTATTCCAAGCTCTACTATGTTATCTGTAGTGGACCAAGTTGTAGGATCATCTACACCTACGAAATCATCACCATGTAGGAAACTGAGTTCTAGGTCACATGCTTCTTCCTCAGGTCCAACAAATTTTAGGTCTAGATCTCCTGCTTGTAGGACATTATCCTCAACAATCTCTGTATCAGAGAAATAGGACATTGTTCCCATGTTTATGAGAGCTGCTGCAACGATTACGACTAAGATGCTTAATAGTATATTTTTGTTCATTTTTATCACCTTTTTAATTGACAGTCTTTCTTACAAAATGTTGTTTTATGGTACAGGTCTTTCGAATCCTGGTAGGACATCATCTGGTTCTGGTGGTAGTTCCCCTTCTATCTGTTGAGCTAGGAATACCATATCGAACTCAACTATGTCACTCTGCGCCCAATTTTCTGCTTCTGGATGTATGTGGTAGCTTTGATTCACTACTAGCCATCCACCTGCAGGTATCTGTCCTAGATAGATCCATTGACCCTCTATTCCTATCCATTCACCATGGTTTGTAGCTGTTGCATTTTCTGTTAAGTAATATCCGTCTCCATCACCTATTATTTGGCCATCTGCTAACTCAGGTAATGTCAAATCGTATATCACCCAATCACTGAGATCGTAATTTTCACTCTCTGGATATTCATCGTAATATTCTTGTTCAGGTTCCATTACACCATTTTCTAGGTTCTCAATATTATCTATTTTCTTCCATAGTTCTAAAGGATTAGTTCCCTCATTTGTAACGTTGACTTCAATATATCCTGTTTGACAGGGTTTCAGATCAGTGTGTCCTTCTATTGTTGTAACTGTTTGTGGTTCATCTGGATCAAGTGCAATATCGATAGTACC
>CAZEXI010000097.1:0-4909 GCA_964516805.1 uncultured Thermoplasmata archaeon | reverse complement strand
CAGCTGCTGAGTTCACCACATACTATTATTACACTCTTTTGAGGACTCATTTAACTGGGTTAGAGGGTGAAAGTGTCAAAGAGATCGCAGAAGACGCAAGATTAGAAGATAGGAATCACTTCGAAGCTTTAGTACCAAGAATATACGAATTAGGAGGAGACCTTCCACATGATATCAGGGACTTCGCGGATAGAGCTGCATGTATGGATGCTAAGCTACCAGAAGAAGAAACGGTCGAGAAACTTTTAGAGGTCCTACTTGATGCTGAGAGATGTGCAGTTCAGGTGTACACGGATATCTGCCAATATACACAGGGTAAGGATCCACGGACCTACGAACTATCAGCAGCTATTCTTCACGAAGAAACAGAGCACGAAGCATGGTTCGAAGAACTTTTGACTGGCAATGCATCAGGTCACTTCAGGAGGAGCGAACCAGGTATCAGCCCTTACGTATCTAAATTCATACAAAATAAATGATTATTTAAAAACCTCTTCTTTTCATTTATATCAAATTTTATTTAACATAGAAGAATACTATGGACAACTTTTTTAAAACCACCCATAGCATAACCCAACCGATATCATGACAGAAGAAGAATCTGACGAAGATATGGATCCTAAAGAACGTGCTAAAGAATTCAGAAAAAAGATGAAAGAAAAACTAGAAGAAAGAGAAAAAGGTGAATCCGGTGGTAGAAGAAGATCACCAGACCGAAGATCTAGCGGTGGAAATCCTTTCGCTCAGATGATGGGTGGAATGATGGGAGGAGGTTCCCGCTCCCGTGGAGACAGTGAAGTAGCAGCAGAACTGAAGAATATAACTAAAGAACTTAGAGAAATAAAGACAGAACTCCAGGATATCAAATCCGAGATGGAATAAATCCTGATCAAACACTTTTTTTCATTTATATTCGTGACATTCTGGACAGTAATAACTATCCATCTCTTCCTTATAGACTAATTCTGTACCACAGGTGTTACAGGTTTTTCCTCCTGTAAGTTTGTCTAAAAACGAAGATTTTTTCTTTTTTCCAATATTTTTCACATCTTTCCTTTCTTTAGAAGTCTGCTCCCGATCTGAAAAAAATTCTACATCGTTATCAGTATTTATTTTTTCAATAGCTAACAAAATTAGATAAGAAAAAATCACTGTGCTGATAGCAGTAAAAAAGCAACCTATGAATTGAAACCCTATAATAACATTGAAGATTGTAAAAAATACAATAAATAAAATAGCTGATAAAATCAACCAAATTAATACCGTTTTATCATACCTAACCATATTTTATATCTATAGTAATACTTGTTTAAAAATATTAACTATTTTACCGTCATTTATATTCGTGACACTCCGGGCAGTAATAACTACCTACTTCTTCTTTATATTCTAATTCGGTTCCGCAAGTGTCACACGTCTTTTTTCGTTTGAACGTATCTAAAAATGATCCCTTCTTTTGATCCTCCTTTCCTATATTTACTTTCTTTTCTATCTTTTCATCTCTAGAATATGCCGTTGTGTCTTCAGAGTTCTTTGTGCTTTCTTTTCTCTTATCTTTAGAACTCCTTGGAGTAAGAAATAATTCAAAAATCAAGAAAGACACGATTACTGTGGCAAAAGCACTGTTGACCAATGAATGTCCAAAATAGACCCTGACTATTATGTAAATTGGAAAGAATAGACCTATCATAATCAAAAAAAGTGATATCATCCCTGCAGATTTTGATTCTACTGTAGCCATCCTAACTATATTTATTACCTCAAATTATAAAAGATTTTATTAAATATCTACTTACGTATATTTTTTCTTCAGGTTATTGACCACATCGATACTATCTTCAGAAAATCTGTAATAATCATTGAGCTCGGCACTTTTATTGTATAGTTCAAAGAAATAGAATGGATCATCATAGTTCTCGATCAATTCATCCTTCCTACCCGAATCAATTATAGATTCAGCCATGAAAAATCCTATCGGATGACCGCTCAAAGGAAGATCGGCCTTTATTATCTCTCTGTATTTGTCTGGATTAGCTCTGTAATCCTTTATATGCTCATCTAATTCTTGTATATACTCCTCAGCATTCCTGTACCTTTGTAAATATGTCCTCTGGTATTCCTTACCAAAAATCTCCTTATCTCCAAAGATGAATTCACTATTTATGTTATCAGCTACTCCTTCCATGTGGATCTGATTGATGGCCCAGATGATCTCTTTGTCATCAATCTCAGGATCAAAACTGACCTCCATATTCCTGTAAAAATGATGCATCTCGTGGGCTAAAAATAACGATAGATCATCTCCCAATTCGTAGGCGAACTGAAGGTCAAAAACAATAGGTATGTAGCCTCTCGCATCTTCTTGAAAAAATAAGAATGACACAGGAGGATAAGGCTCTTGTTCTTCGAAAGGTAACCAATCAAATGTCAAGTCTAACGCATCGTCGTAATAATCATCAGTGAATATCTCACCTAGAAAATCGTTCAATTCTTTTCTATTATCCATTATATCATTTAGATGTTTTATCATCCGCTTCTCGATTTCGGTGACTTCACCTAAGATCTCATTAGTATTTGGTCCATATGCTAGGTTCAATACCTTTCTGAAAAAATCTTCTGAAAATTCTATTTTTGTCAATATATCATATCCAGGAGTATCAAAAAGCTCATCCCACTTGCTCTCGTTAGGTTTATCTCCTTTTTTGTATATATCAACTATTTCCCAAAAATGATGTACCCCTGATAAGTCTATCTTTTCCGACATTTTATCAGCTATCTCTCATTATTGATATACAAAAATATGTATCCTAATTAGGTTTTTCCTTTTAGTTTTTCCTTTTAAGAACTTTATACAGGCTCTGATTTCAACTGATTGCTCTATTGATGCTTTTAGTTATCATCGAATCATCCTCTAAATATTTCTTGTATCTTGAGTAATTTTTGAATAACCTTAAGAAAATCATATCTTTTTTCTTTTTATCTATAGAATAAACAACGTGTGTCCCATCTATTTTAGCCCTGAAAATTAGAAATTTACCAACATGTTTTTCGAACTTATGAAGTTCCTTGAACTGTATCTTTGAACACTTCAAAATGCTCTCTATCAAAGATTCTGATTTTTCCTCACCACCTGTATCTTTGATGAAATGATTAGATACGAAAACACCTCTTATAGACGGTCTTATGTCTGCGTAATGATGACTGCAGTTCTTACAGAATTCCTTTTTTTCTTTACAGGGGTTTCCAGTCTTAAGATTCAGTTCCAAGTTGACCATTATTTCATATGCTTTTATGATAAATAAAGTTCCCTGAAGCTAAGGTCCGCAAGGAAAACTATATTACGTAGAAAAATATAACTATGTTATAGATCATTATGAAAAGAAGAATAAGAAGTATGACAATAACACTTTTTTCTATCATGATAGTGGTAGTGATCTCTTCAGTAATTTTCTCTAAAGAAAAAAATAACAAGGAACTTGATGAAATAGTAGGAACTGAAAAACATTCTGATGAAGAGTTAAAGGAAAAGCTAACCTCACTTCAGTATAAAGTGACCCAGAAAAAAGGTACAGAACCTGCATACAATAACAAATACTGGGATAACAAAGAGAAAGGAATATACGTAGATGTAATCTCAGGAAGAGTACTCTTTAGTTCTACAGATAAATTCCGATCAGGGAGTGGATGGCCCAGTTTTACTAAACCCGTTAAATCTGATAACATCTACACTAAGAAAGAGAGCGGTATATTAGATACTAGAATTGAAGTCAGGAGCACTCATGCAGATTCACACCTTGGACACGTGTTCGATGATGGTCCCGCACCTAGTGGAAAAAGATACTGCATGAATTCTGCAGCATTACAATTTATTCCCAAAGATGAGATGGAACAGAAAGGATATAGCGATTATCTCTATCTTTTCGAAGACTGATCTGTACAGCCTATTATCTAATCATCCCCATCGAGTGGCTACAAAGTCAATTATCAAACCATAAGCTATCCCTGCAAAGAAACTAAGCCAATCTCTGAACTCGCTGGTGAATGTTATGGCTAACGTTACCATTAACCCTAAAATGAAACCACGTACAAGATAATTCTTATCTGAATCTATTATCTTCAAGTCTGAAGCGAGACCTATCAAAAGACCCATTATCACCCGGTTGTACCACATCGCAAAAAGAAAGAGTTCATTTCCGTTGAAACCGATTCTCGTTCCCACACCTACGATACATAATATCCCTAATACCGCTCCCGTTAGAACTGAAATCAGCAACCGTCTTTTTTGCATATCTTATAATTGATTTTATAATTATTAAATATTTTTTGAAGATTTAGTCTTAGTAAAACCTATTATCTTGGCGGAGTATTTCTACAGCCTTTTTTGCACTTTTTTCCTTGTCTTTTATCTCTAAAATAACATCAAAATCATATGGTTTTGATCCACCAATGAATCCTTTAAAATCTTCTATATCGATAGATTCAACATGTTTTCCTTGCTTTTCATCAGGTTCCTGTGAGCTGTAATCTACCATTGGTATTCCATCACTTTCTCTCCAGGTATTTGAAATCAGTTCTAAAGCCTCATTTAACCCTTCGCCAGAATCATTAACCTGATGATGAAAATTATCAAAGAGAACAGGTATGCCACAATGATCACTTATCTCCAAACAATCTCTCAAAGTGTATGATGTATCATCATTTTCTATAACTAATCTTCTCTTTATCTTATCATCCAATACATCATATCTCTTTATGAATCGCTCTTTGCTTTTTTGTTTATCACCATACACTCCTCCAACGTGTAACTGTATCTTATGAGATGTATCAAGATTCAAAAGGTCCAAAACGTCTGCTTGATAATCTAATTCTGCGATACTTCTCTCTACAACATCATCCTTCGTTGAATTTA
>CAZEXI010000096.1:0-4929 GCA_964516805.1 uncultured Thermoplasmata archaeon | reverse complement strand
TTTCATCTTATTTTTATAGTAGGAATTCAAGATATATGGTTTTTACTTGGGAGGCTAATTTAGGATTTACTTTTTAAATAAAATAATATCCCATCAGAACAAATCTTTTAAAAAGCATTAAGAGCATGATATATAGTGTGAGACCATGCCCGGAGTGAAGATCAAGATACCTCCTTCAAATCGAGAGAAATATCTTTTGTCTTTGCGATCTTCTTTACGCTTCTTTGTATGCGTTTGTTATCTCCTTCGATCCTCAATGCGTTTTTGAGGTGATCCTTGATATCTAATTCTCTTTTTGTATATATGTAAGTGTAAGAGGTATAAACCAGTTCATCATCTAGATCTGAAAGGATGGACGGACCTGTTTCATCAAAGTTATCGTTATCGATGCTGGAGTCAGATTCGATGATGAATTCCAAGCCTTGCTGCCATATTATCGCCGAACTGGGTGCTGATTCGTCTTTGAGGGATGAGTTGTAAAAATATCTCCAGCTTTTCAGGAAAGAGCATAAGGGTGAGAATCTTTCCGTTATCTCGAAGTTATCGTCTCTGTTTTTGATAAGTCCGATCTCTTTTGGTTTTTTTAGGTTGTCTCTGATCGTTCTTTTGGTTTTTTTTGTCTCTTTAGAAAGCTGTTGGGTGTTTTGTTGGGATGAACATATCTGCGTCAATATCTCCGCTTTAGAATGTGAAAGTAGTTCTTTCCAGTCGATGTGGGGGAAAGTGGTGGTGAGTTCGCAGAAACGATGGGCATGTTCAGCGTTAGCTCTTCTTATGCTCTTCTTCAGTTTTCCTGTCTTGGTAACGAATCCTTTGTTTTGTAATCTAGTTATCAATTCGCTAGTCCTGGTATAAGAGAGTGAGATGTTTTTGGATAGTTCCTCTATACTTCTCTCTTTTTTGCATAGGTTCGTTAGTATGTTAATCTCCTTGGGTGAGAGCCTGTAATCGAACATGTTTTGTGAAATAAAGTCGAAATAGTATAAATTTCGGGATTATTTCTGTATAGTTGTGGATTTTAGGTTGATTATGCGAAATACAGGTCACAAGCAGAGCTTGTACATTCTAGAGGATTCGTTACACACACTTCATTTTATCCTCGCTGGCCCGAACTCTCCCTTCGAGCCTGCTCGGAGAACGGATCACTTAGTTTATTCGTGACCCATGCGAACAAGGTTCCCCGGAGTGAGTTCATGGAGATGTGATTATTTTATTTAATGGCTCAAAGACTTCTTTATCTTTTTTAGGTCGATACAAGTAAGATCATCAGCTGAAAAATCTCTTTTGAAAGATCTAGCAAATAGGGCGTATCTTTCTTCCCTATCCTCATCTTTCCATCTGACCTTGTCTTTCTTTTCTTTCAGCTTGTTGTAGAGTGATCTAGCGTTTACATCTTCAGACCACTTGCACTCTCCGAACATGATCTCGTTCTTTCCTTCATCTACTGCTACGATATCTATCTCGTCGCTTTTGTACCACCATCTACCCACCGAGGGATAATCGAAAAAATGGTGAAAGAACTCGTTTCTTATCAATCCTTCAAATCTCTTACCAAAATATCTGTTATAGTCATCCTCATCATGGATAGTGAGATTTCTTTCGATCCTTTCTCTGTATCTGTGCACGAAATTGAACCAGAAATCGAAGAACACGTCCTTTATATGATATATACCAGACCTGTTCTCCAGCGTGATGGGTGCCTGTCTCTCTACAAAACTAAGTCTGATCAGATTTTCGAGATATGGATATATGTTCCTCGACTCTATACCGCAGTGATTCGCTATCTCAGTAGGCCTTGTGTTTCCTTTTGAGATCGCATCCATCATAGAGAAATATGTCTTGATGGTTTTGAACTCCTGTGAAAGTATAAAATAAGGTTCCCTGTAGAAGTAACCGTCCTTATTCAAAAATTCGTTCTTTATAAAATCGTTGTATTCGTCGTAATCACGGGCTTTCAAAAGATATTCTGGAACACCACCGATAGACATATACGTCTTTATCTTATCTTCGAAGGTCATCTCTAAAAATTCTGTTGAATCTTCGAAGGCCATATGTTGTAAAAGGATATCTCTAGTACGCCTTCCGTAAAGGGGGGATGAGTTCGACAGCACCTTCTCTTCCATAAGACCGAACAGAGAGCCAGATAATATCAGACATATCTTAGTTTGAGATAAGAATGTATCCCAGAACTTCTGAAGGGTGCTGACGATGGCCTTTTCACTCCTGACCATATAGGAGAACTCGTCTATCGCTAGGTAGAATTTTTTTTCTTTCGGCAGCACCTTTTTGAGATACTCGAAGAGATGTTTCCAACTTTCGAATTCGTTGTTCTTTAAAAAATCGTCATCGAGATACGATGCGATATGTTCCTTTAATTCATCCCTCTGTGATTTCGGGTTCTCATCCTCCGCTATATAAAATATACCATCTTTTTCCTCTATGAACTCCGTTATCAGCCTGGTCTTTCCGATACGTCTTCTGCCGTAGATGACTATGAATTGTGGGCTCTCGCTGCTCCATGCCTTTTTTAGAAGATGCATCTGTCTTTGTCGGTCGATGAACCTAATCATGATTAGTACTAATATGTTTTAGTATAATAAATGTATTGGGGGCTAATATAGATTAGGCCTAATTTGGATTAGTGTTTTTATAAAAGGGTTTTGGTGTAGGACTGCCGAATCGGGGAGTTAAAAATTTTTCTAGAGTTTGCTGGTTTGCTCTTTCATCCATCTCTTCGAATCTCTTGATCGACAAATTTAGATATTTTTTGTTTTCATCGATTCCGATGAAATTCCTGTTAAATTTTGTTGCTGCTAGGCCATTGGTCGAAGTTATTTAGAACAAGTTCCAAAACTCGATAGAAAAACTCTGTTTTTGCCATCGAAACCTGTGAAAGGATCTAGTATGAGATCGTCATTGTTTGTGGATGATAAGACTATCCTTTTGAGTAGTGCTAGTGGTTTTTGTGTTGGATACTTTCCTGAAAAATTTTCTCTTTGTGGTGTGGTTGGTATGCACAGGATTACATCTTTCCATCCTCTAAAGATAAGTCTTTCTCTGGACCGACCATGACTTGCCCCAAATCCCTTTGAGTAACTCGCTTTGCTCACTCCTCTACTTCCTCGAAAGCCTGTGGCTTTACATGAAATCAAATTCCATTAATCGAATGAATCTTTTTTATTTATGTAGATTCTATAGATTCCTCTGGCTCTCTACTCCCGAGTGCCCGTTTGGGAATGGAACCACAGTGATGAAAAAAAACTTATTTTTCCACAATCTCCCAATGTCCAACTCTTTTTAGGAGATCCTTTTCCTTTAGTTTTTTGATATAATTTTCTACTGCTTTTGTGCTTATCTGAAGTTCCTCAGAAAGCTAATTGATTGTTGCTTACTCGTGAGTAAGTTACTCTAGAGTAAGTTCAAATCTTCGAGATATCATCTAACGTGAATATCAATTCACTTTTGGGAGCATCCTTAGCGATCAGGCCATAATACTTCTTTTTTAGATCAAATCTTCTGGTTTTTTTCTCTAATCTGTCTATGAGCCTTTCTACATCATCATCGTTCAATTCACTCCACTTCACTTCGAAGAACATCCCTTTATCATCCTCTACTGCGACTAGATCTATCTCTTCTCCTTTATGCCACCATCGTCCGATCTCAGTGAATTTAAAAGGGAGCTTTTCTTTCCTGTTCAAAACTTCCAAGAATTCCTTTGCCACTTCCTCATATTTTCTCCCTAGATATCGATTGAACTCTTTCTTTATGTCTCCCGTGACATCCTCTCCTTTCTCTATGAGATGTTTGAGGGGATAAACGAATTCGAACCAAAAATGGAATAGATTATCATCTATCACATATCTACTTTTTTTGCCCAGTATCGGTTCTTCTTTTTTTATATATCCCATGTCCTCTAAAACTGAAAGATATTTGCCCAGAGAATTAGTGTCTATCTTCGAGCTGCCTGCGATGTTACCAAAAGATGTAGACCCGTTCGCTATGGCCTTCAGGGCTGAAAAATATCTAGATACCTCTCTTATCTCCTCTCTCAGTAGGTATTTGGGTTCATCGTAGTATCTTGCACCTTTTGAAAGCAACATCCTGTGAAGATTATCCCATAAACTTTGTTCTGGTTCGTAATCTCTCCAGTATTGTGGGATACCTCCAAATACAGAATAAATTTTGAAAGCTTCTTCGATCTTTATTTGATGATAATCCTTCAAGTCTAAAAATCCTAAAGGTTCAAGTTTCCAGGCTCCCGTCCTCCTCCCATAGATGGGGGAGTCTCCACTGAGAATCCCCTCCATGAAAGACATCAGAGAACCACACAGGACCAACGTTATATCAGTGTCCTTGAGCTCGGTATCCCAATGCTTCTGTAGAACGCTCATGAACGGCTTGTAAGTTTTTGCGATGTATTGTACCTCGTCCAAGATAATGAGAAGTTTTTTTTCTTTTGCCTTTTCGGTTATGTAGGTAAAGAAAGCTTTCCAAGATCGAAGGGGGTTTTCTCTAAGTATCTCATCTTCGTATTCATCAGCTAATATGTTGGAAAAATCCTCTAAGACAGTTTCACTTTCTTCTGCTAGGAGGTAAAGAGAGTCTTTTTCCCAACCCTCTGTCAGTAGGCAAGTTTTACCTACTCTCCTTCTACCGTAGAGAACTAAAAGTTCTGCATCTTTGGATGAGTACCTATCCTCCAAATACTTTATTTCATCTTCTCGGTTTATGAATTTCTTACTCATGAGTAAGTTACTCTAGAGTAAGTAAATTATTTAAGTTTTTTTAAAGGGATTGACTTTGAGGTGTTTTCATGGGTATTGGACGGTGGTTGTTTTTAGTCAGTTTCTCTCAACGCTTCCTCCGGAATCCCAAGTATCTCTTTCCTTCTGAGACCTTCTATTTCATATCTGAGTGAAAGATGTTGTT
>CAZEXI010000095.1:0-4931 GCA_964516805.1 uncultured Thermoplasmata archaeon | reverse complement strand
ACAAAAATCTAGGTACTTGGGATTCTTCAAAGTGGAAAGAGATAATAGAAACTACTCTTTCTGATGAGGAGACTAGGATCAGTTACAATTAAAAAACTTTAAAATCATATCTTTTATTTTTTATGAATTTAGTACCTTGATCATCTCATCATGAATTTTTTCATTAGTAGCCATTATGTATGGTTCTCTAACGTGATGTTCATCACCATCTAATTTAGTAACCTTACCACCAGCTTCCTTAACTATCAATTTACCTGCTGCAAGGTCCCATGGTTTCAAGTGTATGGCCCAGAATCCGTCCATCCTGCCACATGCAACGTGAGGTAGATCAACAGCAACAGAACCACTCCTTCTCAATCCCTGTACATTCGGCATCAATCTATTGAAATATTTCAGATTGACCTTCCTTTCATCTTCATCGTAGGGAAAACTAGTGCCTAGAACAGCATCTTTTAGTTTATTTACCTCTGAGACATATATTCTCTCACCGTCAAGATAAGCACCGTTCCCTTTGGAGGCGTAAAACAATTCAACCCTTAGTGGATCGTTAGCAGCTCCAACGATTATATCATCTTTGTAAGTTAGGCCAATAGAAACTGAGAAAACAGGGATAGAGTGAGCGTAATTCGTTGTACCGCTTATAGGGTCGATATACCAGACATAATCGCTTCCAGTCTTTTCTAAGTCAGTTTCTTCAGTAACGATATCATGATCTGGAAATTTATCTTTAATAGAATTTACTATATATTCTTCTGATCTCATATCCATCTTTGTAACAAGGTCATATTTGCCTTTATGTCCAACTTCTATCTTCACTCCAAAATTTTTTGTGATTATCTTTCCAGCTTTTAAAGCAGTATTTTTGGCAAGTTCAAGATATTCATCATATTTCATCTGATATCACCCTTTAAAGTAGATTTTTCTTTAGGTGATCTATCAAGTTTTCAGGGTCACCTTGGAATCCGCCACCCTGGGCGAATTCATCAGTACCTCCACCACCACCTCCAAATTCACTACTGAGACTCTGGATAACTTCATTAGCTGATACTGAATCAGTTTTTGAGCCTACAACTGCCGATAGAGATCCAGATCTGTTGATCACTGCTATAACTTCCCCATTATCAATACTGTCTTTGACCACTTTAGATAATATATCACTTTTATCAGTACTGACTGTACCTAGTAAAAGATCAAAATCGTCAGTCTTGTGTGTTTTCAATGCTTTAAAATTAGATTCCAATAATTTAGACTCTAGGGCTACGATCTTTTCATCTAACTCGCTTTCCCTGTTTAGCAATCGTCTTATCTCTTTTGTTAAATTATGATGGTCAGTTTCAAGCATTTTTTCTGATCTAAGAAGATTTCGCTTTTGCTTGTAATCCTCTTTAAGAGCGTTCTGACCTACTTTGAACTCGATCCTGGTCACTCCTTCTTGTAATTTTTTCTTACCGATTATAGTTATCCTACCTATCTCTATAGTATTTTGGAAATGAGTTCCCGAACAGGTAGCAGTATCCCAGTCCTCTATATTTACGATCCTGACCTTCTCTTCATCAGGCATCTCTTTGGCATAAGCTAGGTCAGTGAGTTCTTCTACTTCTTCTTGGTCCTTTAGATCTGAATCGATAGGCCTTGCATCTAAAATCACTTTATTGGCCAATTTCTCCATCTTGAGCATCTTTTTTCTATCGATATGAGCATCTGTTTTGAAATCTATTCGGACCTTATCTTCACTGATACCAAAACCAGAGTAACCGATATCTCCTAAAACTTCTCTACCTGCGCCATAGACAATATGAGAGCCAGTATGAGACCGCATACAGTATAATCTGTACTCACTATCTATTTCGCATTCGACTTTATCTCCAACATCCATCTCATGATCAGGAACAGTATGAACGATTTCGCCTTCTACTTTCTGTACATCTGTGACTTCATAACCGTTTATTGTCCCTTTATCAGCAGGTTGGCCTCCACCCTCTGGATGGAAGTAGGTCTCCTTTAAAACAACTTTTTCTCCATTCAAAGATTTTACTTTACTCTCAAATTCTAATTTTTCAGGTTCTTTCCAATAAGGAGGATTGAATGTCATATAAAAGTAAAGAAAAGGAAAGGTAATAATATTTTTGAAGAGTTTTTTAGTCCATCTCCCAGATGAATTTGCCGTTTTCCATAACGATCTCGTCATCCAGTTTGAGTGTACCTTTGCTCATGTCTTTGATTATGTCCATATGTATAGCGCTTTCGTTCCCTTCTCCAACTTCACCTATTGATCTGCTTATCGCCCTTCCTAAAGCGAGATGTATGGTATCACCCATCTTTTCATCGAAGAGCATGTTTCTTGTGAAAGTTTGAATATCTCTGTTTGTTCCGATTCCGAGTTCTCCTAGTTTCCTTGCACCTTCGTCTGTATCTAAAAGCTGTGTGAGTAAATCTTCATTCATCTCTGCTGAATGTTCTACAACCACACCATCTTCGAATTTTAGCCTAACTCCTTTTATCTCTCTTCCCATGTACATCAAAGGTTTATCGAAAAGTATCTTTCCATCTACCTTATCTGGTATAGGGGCTGTATAAACCTCTCC
Source organism: uncultured Thermoplasmata archaeon (assembly GCA_964516805.1). GTDB lineage: Archaea > Thermoplasmatota > Thermoplasmata > Halarchaeoplasmatales > Halarchaeoplasmataceae > CAYSTL01. The sequence continues at coordinate 2,346 of CAZEXI010000095.1, read as the reverse complement.
ACTTGGTAGGTTATGTTTACCGTCAGAATTGACCCCTATATTTCCCTTGATAGACATTGTAAGGTCAGTTTCAGGACCTTCGATATGGACTTCATCAGCTTCATCCAGCTTTTCTTTTAAGATCTGCTGCTTTTCATGTACTTCCTCCCAATCTCTGATCACTGCGTTCCAAACGAAATCCTGGTACTCTGATAAAGACATATCAGCTAGTTGGGCTGCTGCGTTTGTAGGGAAGGCTGTTATCGAAGATTTCTTTTCTTGTAGTAAATCGCTGATAGGTTTCCTACTTTTAGAGTATTCAGAAACTACCTCTCCTGGTACGTCGTTCATTGCCTTTTCGTTGGGATCTGATTTGACAAATATGACAACATCAGCATTTTTATATAGGTTTAATGTGTGTTCTGGAGTTTTGAACTCACCATCAAAATTCTTCAGGTAAGCCCTATTCATCTCATTAGATGTGTATATTGTTGTTGGAAAAGCTCCTCTCTTTCCGACTTCTTCATGTAAAGCTACGAAAAGTTCATGAGCCTCTGGATTACCAACTATCACAACATTATCATCTTCTTCTATATTCGTACTCCAATCAGCAAGTATCTCAGCATGCTTCTTTATCCTATCATCCATCTTTTTCACCTGTTAAAATAATCTATTTACGGTCGATTAGTTAAAAAGGAATATAAAATTCTTTGTTAAGTATATGAGTAATCTAACTATTTTATTATTATGGATTTATAAAGGGAGTATTTTATGTATGAAGATTTTATATGTGTTTATGAAAAAAATTAAAATAATAGGTTTGTATTTTGAATAATGGGTTGAATAAATATGGATGTTAGAAATGTAAGAAAGATAATAGCTGTTTTCATAGTTTCAACTTTGTTATTCTCGGTCTTTGTGATCCTTTCTAGTGACGTAAAAAATAAAGATGAACATATCAATAAGAGTACTGTAAAAGATTCTCAAGATGAATCACCTTGGCCAATGGTAGATCAGAACCCTCAGCACACCCGTACTTCACCTTACGATACGTCTTATATCAATGGTTCATTAAAATGGATCCATAATATTTCTTCCGAAAATTCCAAGGTCTTGTCAGATATTTTCGTTGGAGATAAAGGTCCAGTTTATATCAGAAGATCATCTAGTAAAAATGAGAGTGTCTTAACTATTGTGAATGAATCTGACGGTTCTATCTATGAAGAATATACACTAAGTAATAAAAATATCAAATTATTAGGTTTAGATAGAGACACTATTTATGCAGGATCTGGCAAAACGATATATGCTTTCAACGAAGATGGTACAGAGAGATGGAGTAAAACATTGTTTGGTAATATCACCGATGATATCGTGATAGATTCAGAGTCTATTTATGTTGGTGCTTTTAACTTAGATAAAGAGGAAAATAGACTCTACTGTTTGAATAAAAATGGAGAAATCAAGTGGACATTTAATAAATACTCTAGACCAGCGATCGATGATGGAACAATATATGTAGACGGGATCAATACATTATATGCCCTGAATAAAAATGGTGAGAAAAAATGGAATGTTTCTTTAGAAGAAGACCTAGAGATGATCACTTTTGTCAGCATTGGACCTTCTAATACGGTATATACAGGTGGTTTCTATGGTGATGAATCATCGATAATCGCATTAGATCAAAATGGAGATAAAAAATGGTCGAAATATTTTGATTCTTATATTGCAAGAGGACCGGCTATAACGGAGAATGGCACTATTTATCTGACTGTTGGAAGCGATAAATCCATCGACGAACCACCTTCATTATATCGTATAAGCCCAAATGGTAAGACAAGATGGACATTCAAAATTGATAAAAAACTGCCTTGGAATCTTCAAAGGAACATGGCTTCTAGTCCTGTTGTTGGAAAGAATGGTATCGTTTACCTGACAGCTCAAAGACTCGCTATGCAATCTACCTTCGATAAAAAAATATTATTCTCTATCTCACCTGATGGAACACAAAAATGGAACTACACTTACGAAGACTCTGGTATGCTTACATCTCCTGTTATCGGTGAATATGGAACGATATACACGAGAGTAAATAAAACTATATACGCTATAGGTGAAGATCCATATCCTTCAGAGATAATGGAATTAGATATTCAAATGGAACCTGATAAAGTTGAACTGTCATGGAATGAACCTGAAGATGAAGGAATGGGAGGAATACAGAAGTACAATATTTTTAGAGGTACTTCAGAAGAGGATCTAAAACTGTTAGATACTGTCAAACCTGATGATTCCACCGATATAAATTTTACAGATGTAAATGTTGAAGAGGGAGAAGAATATTTCTATTGTGTGAGTGCTGTG
>CAZEXI010000094.1:0-5118 GCA_964516805.1 uncultured Thermoplasmata archaeon | reverse complement strand
CGAAATATATTTGAAAAAGGATTAGATATATTTTTTTAGTAAATATTTAATATATCTATATTATTGAAGTGAAATAATGAGATATAAAAAAGCTATCACAGTTTTAGCCATACTGATAGCCGTATTATCGATAGTTGCTACTTTAGCTGGCATATTATCAAATCAAGGCCCTGGAGAGTACGAACACGAATCTATACGTGGAAAAAATGTGAACATATATGGAAAAGGTTTCTACAAGCACATGTCATCTGATGTTGCAATTCAGGGTATATCACAGGATTATGTAACCCTGTTTGTAGGTGTCCCTATATTGTTCGCTTCTCTATACCTAGCAAGGAAGGACACACTAAAAGGAAAGATCATGCTTTCGGGAACTTTAGGGTACTTTGCATTAACGTACGTCTTCTATCTATGCATGGCCATGTACAATGAATTGTTCTTGCTTTGGGTTTTACTTGCATCCTTGAGTTTCTATACGTTGCTCTTGGTCCTACTATCTTTCGGATTGATAGACCTTAGACCTTATTTTAGTGAAAAAACACCTGTAAGATATGTAGGTAGTTTCATTATCATCACTTCTCTTCTTATAGCTTTCCTCTGGCTAAGTGTGGTTGTACCTCCGTTACTAGATGGTTCTATATATCCTAAAGATCTACAGCACTACACAACGCTGATTGTACAAGGATTAGATCTATCTATCATGCTCCCCGGTGCATTTTTATCAGGTACGTTATTCTTGAAGAAAAGACCTATAGGATATCTTATGGGGTCAGTTTTCATTGTTTTCTTATGCCTTCTGATGACCGCTTTATTAGCAAAGATAGTAGGAATGAGTCTAGTCGGTGTGAATCTAGGTCCTGCTATAGTTATAATACCGTTGATAGATGCAGTAGCTATATTACTAGCATATCTAACTTTGAGAAATATCGATGAGGAAAAGTACAGTGATAGAGATAAAGGATATCCTCAAATATAAAATTGTTAATTGAACAGGATTTCAAATGAACATGATAATAAAAATAAAAAATTAATAGTTTTCTAACCTATTTGAAGTAAGCCTTAACATCATCCTTGAAAAGATATACCAGGATGATTATACTGACTATCGTACCAATAGGGAAATTTATGAGACCTAATATGGCTAATATAATAGCAATTATACGTGCCCATCCTTTGCCTTTCAAGAGCCCATATCCAATTCCAAAGTATATGAGCATGATCATACCAGAAAATACCCAGCATATACCCATCACTTCTAGTTTAAAAGGTACATCTACGATTGTCATTAAGTAAGAGACAATGGGTATCATTGCAAGCCAAAGTAATCCATGCAGGAAATTTAATGCTGCAAGGATGGTCACACCAGTAGGTCTTTTCTTCCCTCTAGATGGTTGAGAGCTTTCCATTGTTTAACCCTAATTAAGTAGCATATGGTATTTGCTTTAGTTTATATATAAATTACCACTAGATATCACTTAATATTATTTTAAATATATTTATTAGTTATATCTCAACGCCAAAATAGTTCCTGATCAGGAATCCTATCACAAATGTCAGTAGAGCTATCCCTAGGCTGATACTGGTCATCTCCAAGAAGCGGCTCTTGAAAGACATATCCTTAGCAACTGATGTGTAAAATGTGAACAGGAATATAACTATGACAGCATTGGTTATCATCCATCCCAAGGAAAGATAAACATCCTGAGAAAGCATATAAGGAAATATGAGGAACAATACTGTGATTATATAAGCTCCACCAGTGTAGATAGATGCTTTTTTTGGGTCTAAAACACTTTCTTCTGATTTTCTACCTAAATATTCTGATCCTCCCATTGAAAGAGAAGCTGCTATTCCTGTTATGAGTCCGGTCACACCTATCAATTCTGTATTATTCAGAACGAAAGTAAGACCAGCTAGAGCACCAGTCAGTTCGACCAGTGCATCGTTGAGGCCTCTAACAACAGCACCAACATAATTCAGTCTTTCCTCATCTATCATCTCTATTAATTCATGCTCATGCTCATCCTCATCCTCAACGATCTTTTTTGCCTGGGGTATAGTTTTTGCTATCTCTTTATAAACGTCTTGAGCCTCTTCCTCGCCTTTTTCCATCAATTGTATACCAAAGGTAATACCAAATATTTTAGCGATTAAAAAATAGAACCATATCTTCAATTTGCTGGGTTTCACCTCTTCACCGGTATACTTTTTCCAAAAATCGTAATGTTCTTTTTCTTCCTTACCTATCTTTCGTAAAGTTTCACTGTTGTGTTCATCTTCAACACTTTTTGATAATTTCGTATATATATGATATTCAGTTATCTCATTTTTCTGAGACTGAAGGAGCTTCTGCTTAGTTTCAGAATCTAAGCTTTTTGAAGGCATCTATCAGTTCATTCTTTAACAAGTATAAATTTTTTTTTAGACTGATTATATACAAGGCTTCCTTAGATCATTCGATTTATTAACCCCCTCTTATTTACCAGGTCTATGGAAGAACTTGATCCAAAAGATATCAGGGTTATTTTTTTCGATGTAGACAGCACCTTATTCGATAAAGAGAAAGCACATAGAATAGCTCTTCAAAGGATAAAGCAAAAACATGATATCTTTAATGATATCGATAAATCCGAAATACTAGATGCGTTTGAAAGAGCTGATAAGGGATGTGTTGAAGATTTCGATAACGGAGTTCCGATGGAAGATATAAGGTGGAAAAGGAGTGAACAATTGGTTAAATCTATCAGGATACCAGAAGATTTTACTGGAACATTTCACAAAAATTTTCAAAGTATTTACCCATGTATAAAGGCCGAGATAGAAGGAGCTGTAGAAACAGTCAAAACACTACATCAAGACTATGAATTAGGTATCATCACGAACAGCACTGAAGAAACACAGTTCAAGAAGCTAAATGCTCTAGATATAATAGACTATTTTGATGAGTTCATCTTTTCTGAATCAGTAGGATCAAGAAAACCTGATGAAAAGATATTTCATACTGCGGTCGAAAGAGTGGATGAAGAACCCGAAAATTGCTTGTATGTCGGTGATTCCTTTAGAAGGGATGTGAAAGGTGCTAATAAGATAGGTATGCATACATGTTGGTTCAATAGGGAAGGAAAAAAGAAAATTGAGCAGGAGATCGCTGACCTAGAAATAACTGAACTAAAACAACTTTTAGAAATGTTCTGAGTTCTTTTTACATGATCACGCTTTTTTCACTCCACGTAACTTTCGACTTACATCCTTCCATCTTCCAGTTTTGAATCTTATCAGATTGACTAGAGCCGGTATGAACATGTTTCCTAAAAGACCTATGAATATAGCAGCGATTCCAAAGTCAAGCAATATCCCGAAGATGTAAGATACTGGTAGCATCCATGCATACATACCTAGAATATTTCCATAGAAAGGCCATCTTGTATCCCCAGCACCTCTGAGACCTCCGCGCATTATCCTGTTAACAGCGTATCCAAGGACACCCGCTGCATTGACCCAGATAAAAAGAGTGCTCAAAGAAATAACGTGTGTCTCATCAGCGAATATCCCTGAGATGGGTCCTGCAAATATTGCTAATGATAGACCTATAGGAAGCATGAACGCGATCGACAACTTTAGAGTATCCCACCCATAAAGTTCTGCTTTTCTCTCTTCATCACCACCTAATGATTGTCCAACTAACGTACTTGCTGCTGTACCAAAACCCCAAGCCGGCTGCATTGCTATGAGCTGTACTCTTCTACCAACCTGGAAAGCAGCTACTGCTCCCGTACCAAATGATGCTAAAATCCAAAGAAAAGGGAACCTTCCTAATGTACGAGCCATACGCATCCCTAATAGAGGTAGAGATATAGTGAAAAGCTTCTTAACCATCTCAGTATCCCATTGTTTACCCCTGATATTCAATTTGATCCCATACCTATGAGAGAGGAGTAGTACTAGAAGTATAACCGCGACGAACAGATTAGTGACTGTTGTACCCAGTCCTGCCCCAAAAACACCTAGTTCTGGAAATCTCCAAACACCAAATATCAAGATCCAATTCAGACAAATATTGAGTGGAACTCCAAAAAATTGGATGTACATCGGTGTTACAGTATTTCCAACACCTGCGAAACCTCTAACAGCGACCATAGAAAAGAAGCGAAAAAAAAGGCCAAGCATCAATATCCTAAGATAAGAACCTCCCATCTCAACAACGTTTGGCTTAGCTCCCAGCAAAGCTATCATCTCTTCCGCATAAAAAAAGGTCACAATCATCAGAGGTAGAGAAAGGATGATTGCAATCCATACGGATTGTTTTAAAGCAAAATTAGCTTTATCATAATCTCCAGCACCATAATACTGAGAGACCAAAGAAATAGTACCGCTTGAAAGGGCTAAAGCCAGGGCAAAACCGATGAAAAAGAATTGAAATCCAAAACCGAGGGCTGCAACTCCTGCGGAGCCTATCGCTATACCTACCATCAGGAAGTCTGTCAAACGTAATGCTACACGAAGTCCCCCAGTGAAAATAACAGGTAGGGCAAGATCGAAAGCATCCTCCCCTCTCTCTTCATCTATGACCCCTAGTTTTGAAAGAAATCTTGGAAACGATCTGACGATCTTTTTTCTACTAGATGGATTTTCTTTAGACATCTTTTTTACTCACTGACTTCTAAGATAGAGTTGAAGAATAAAAGGAGTTTTTAGTTTTTTTGTAGTTTGAGATTTTATTGTAAGTGGTATCTTTACTAATTTTTTAGATATTAAACTAGGTAAGATAGTAGTATTGTTATGCGTCTTTCCTATGTTCATAATAGCTGCTGTCCCACTCCTTTTTGCATATACCATATATATTAAGATAATAAATAATAATGTTTAATAGTATATATAATATAAAATAGTATCTTTTCTTTGATCTAAACATTATATAAAAAAGAAAGGGTTTGTATTGGATTGGTGATCTTAGTTACTCGTCATCTCCTATGTACTCATCTTCTTCCTTATATTCATTCTCTTTTCTGTATTCCTCTGAAGGCCAGATAAATCCACCAAGTATACCAGCCCCGAATCCTACTGGCCAGCTGATCAATCTCGCTGTGATTATCTGTTCTCCAAGGCCTGATAGTACCC
>CAZEXI010000093.1:0-5163 GCA_964516805.1 uncultured Thermoplasmata archaeon | reverse complement strand
TTGATCGTACCATCTTCAGATATGAAAGCTATGGAAAGTGAGATGTATGTATCCTTCATCCAGAAACCATTATGGACGTCCTCTTCGTATACGAACAGCATACCACAATTTTCGCATAAAGAATCCCGATTCATCAGACCTTTTTCCTTTTCTTCCTCATCATCAGCGATCTCGACTTTCAATTCGTATTCTTCTTGCTCAGAATTTGTGATAACGATGTTCGCTTTTTTCAGATTCTCATTACTATCGCCGTCACCTTGCACCAACCATATTCCAAGAATTAATAAGATGATTATTGCTGACACGACAACTATATCTTTTCTACGATCTTCAGTAATCAAGTTATTAAACCTCGGATTTCGGATCTATTCATCTGATCTCGTTTCTTAAATAATGTCTTGATCAAATATATAAACTACATGATGCTGATATATCCATACAATTGATCCAGCTTAAAAGCAATAGATCGAGCTATAATCAATTATACAACAAATCTATCTATAGCTCGACCAACCTTCTACTTTTAGACTATCTAGATTCTCCTTCCTTATGGATTTCACAAACAATTTTGTTGTCTGTGGATTGTTAAGCAGTGGTACGGAATAATCCACAGCAGCTCTTCTAATCAATTTGGCCCCATAAGAACTTGGTCCACCACTTCGATCGCTGTAATCGGCCATAGATGGTATAGATATCACCAGGTCCAATCTATCATCCTTAAGATAAGTTTCTATATTTGGTTCTTCAGATTGCTGTATCTTGTACAACATCTCTATCTCGATGCCTTTCTCCCTATAAAATTCAGCAGTATGTTCTGTTCCAAACAATGAATAACCCATCTCTTCTAGCTCCCGTACAGCTTCAAGTATCTCATATCTCCGCCGATCTCCCGAAGCTGTTATCAAGATATTTTCTTCAGGCAGTTCCATACCTACCGACATCAATGATTTTAGAAAGGCTTCCTCCACAGTATATCCCATGCAGCCGACCTCACCAGTAGCTGACATCTCTACAGATGGTATAGGATCTGAACCTCTCAATCTAGAAAATGAGAACTGTGGAGCTTTTACACCAACATGTCCAACTTTCATAGAAGTATCATGCACAGTATCCAGTTCTTCTTCCCCAAGTATCGCTTCAGTCGCTAGTGATGCGAGATTTACACCATGTACTTTCGAAGAGAACGGGAACGATCTAGATGATCTCAAGTTACACTCTATCACCTTTATCTCATTATCCATAGCTAAAAATTGGATATTGAAAGGTCCAGTAATCTTCAATGCACCGGCTATATCGTTGGCCGCTTTCCTGACCCTCTTCAATGTTTCTATGTACACTTTCTGAGGAGGCGTCACGACAGACGAATCTCCAGAGTGTACACCTGCATTCTCCACATGCTCAGAAACTACACCTGCTATCAATTCACCTTCTTGAGCTACCGCATCGATCTCTATCTCTTTAGCACCCTGTAAAAACTTCGATATTACCACAGGATAATCAGATGTCACTCTACTGGCCTGATCTAAATAATCCTCCAGACCTTCACGATCAAAGGCCAATGCCATAGCTGAACCTGAAAGTACGTAAGACGGTCTTATCATGACTGGATAACCTATCTTCTCTGCAAACTCTATAGCTTCTCCTTTCTCAGTCAACTCGTTCCATTCAGGCTGGTCGATACCAAGATTATCTAAAAGATCTGAAAACTTTGACCTGTCCTCTGCGCTATCGATATCTTCTGGTCTAGTCCCGAGTATATTTACATCAAGGTCTCTGAGTTTATCCGCCAATGTATTGGGTATCTGTCCACCCATCGATACTATCAAACCACTAGGATCTTCTAATTCGTATATATCTAGAACCCTCTCTAAGGATAATTCGTCAAAGTAGAGTTTATGAGCTACATCGTAATCAGTTGACACAGTCTCTGGATTATAATTTATCATTATTGACCTGTAATCCAGATCTGATGCAGTTTCAACCGCATTGACACAGCACCAATCGAATTCTACTGAAGACCCTATACGATACGCACCAGAACCAAGCACTATTACTTCCTCTCCATCTTTTGAATAATCGATATCGTGCTCACTTCCATTGTAAGTCATGTAAAGATAATTGGTCTGAGCCGGCCACTCGGCTGCTAAGGTATCGATCTGTTTGACTACTGGTCTTATCCCGAGCTTCTTCCTCCATTCACGGACGTCCAATTCAGTTCGTCCGATCAGATCACCTATCTGGAAATCAGAATAGCCCAGTTTTTTCGCGGTTTCAAGTCTCTCTACAGTTGCTTCTTCTTTAAGATCATCACCGATATCGATGATGTTCTTACATTTCACCAAGAACCACTTATCCACACCTGTTCTTTCATGTATCTCTTCTAGAGTATAACCATTCTCCAAGGCTGCAGATATGGCAAAGATCCTTTTATCTGTGGGTTCTTCCAACGCTAACTCTAGATCAGAAAATTCATTTTTATTAGAAGCATCTGCAAATCCGTGTTTGCCTATCTGCAGCATCCTGATCGCTTTCTGCAATGCTTCTTCGAACTTGCGACCGATAGCCATCACTTCGCCTACCGATTTCATCTCAGAACCGATCTTATCATCGACTGATTCGAATTTCTGCAGATCCCATCTGGGAAGCTTGACCACCACATAATCCAGAGCTGGTTCAAAGAAAGCCTTTGTTTTCTTAGTTACTTTATTCTCTAACTCGGGTAAGGTATAACCTAACGCCAACTTTGACGCGACAAAGGCCAGGGGATAACCAGTGGCTTTAGATGCCAAAGCTGAACTCCTAGATAGGCGGGAATTTACCTCTATAACTCTATAATCTTCTGATACGGGATCTAAGGCGTACTGGATATTACATTCACCGACAACACCCAGGTCTCTGATAACTTCGATAGCTACCTCTCTTAATTTATGGTATTCTGAGTTTGTGAGAGTTTGAGAAGGGGCTACAACTATGGACTCTCCAGTATGTATACCCAAAGGATCCATATTTTCCATATTACATACTGTGATACAGTTGTCCTGCCTATCTCTAACAACTTCATACTCGACCTCTTTCCATCCTTCTAAAGATTCTTCGACCAAAGCTTGTTCTGCATGGGAAAACACTTTATCAAGTTTAGACTCAAGTTCTTCTTCATCATCTACTATCCCGGAACCTTTACCTCCTAACTCGTATGCTGCACGAACCATCACTGGAAATCCTATCTCTTCAGCGAACTGCATGCCCTCTCCAGTCGACTCTACAGGTTTGGAACTCGGTGTTTTGATACCTATATTCTCAAGCCTCTCTCTGAACTTAGCCCTGTCTTCCGAATCCTGTATCGTCTTTAATGATGTACCTAGAACCTCAACTCCGTATTCTGAAAGTACTCCTTCTTTTTTCAATTCGACTCCGCAGTTCAGAGCAGTCTGGCCCCCAAAGGAAAGCAGGATACCATCTGGTCTTTCCTTCTCTATCACACCTTTCACAAATTCGGAAGTGACTGGTAAAAAGTAAACTTCATCAGCAAAATTGCTGTCGGTCTGAACTGTTGCTATGTTTGGATTTACCAATATCACCTCTATATCTTCTTCTTTCAAGGCCTTGATCGCCTGAGAACCTGAATAATCGAATTCACCAGCTTCACCTATCTTAAGAGCTCCCGAGCCGAGCAGCAGTACTTTTTCAATCTCTTTTTTCACAATTTCTCACCTCCTCGATAAATCGATCGAACATGAACTTCGTATCTGTAGGTCCAGGAGAGGCTTCAGGATGGAATTGAAGTCCATAAAACGGTTTATGTTCATGTTTGATACCTTCTACAGTACCATCATTGATATTCTCGAACCATACTTTCCAATCATCAGGTAAACTATCTTCTTCGACAGAATAACCATGGTTTTGAGAGGTGATATAACAGCGATCTGTTTCTAGATCATTCACCGGTTGGTTCTGTGCGCGGTGACCATACTTTAATTTGTATGTCTCTGCCCCCGCTGCCAAAGCTAGTAGTTGATTTCCCAAACATATACCCATGATAGGAATCTCTTTATCGATCGCCTTTTTAATAGTTTCAATAGTCTCTTTATTCCAGGTTGGATCACCGGGGCCGTTCGAAATGAAAAGAGCATCTAAGTCAATACCTTCTTCGAAGGGATCGAAATCAAAAGGAACACTTACGAACTTTATCTTCTTCTTTAAAAATGATCTGATCATCGAGTGCTTGATACCACAGTCTAGGCCCAACACAGTTGTTTGCTCTTTTTTTGTATCGGGCTGGTAAGTCACCGGTTTAGAACAGCTGACAGATTCAACTATCCTATGTTCATCAGGATCGAAAAACTCTTCATCCTTAAGAGAATTCTCGTCTTTTATTTTCAGTCTTCCCAGCATAGTGCCTTTTTCCCGTAACTTCTTTGTCAATTTTCTAGTATCTACACCGCAAATCGCAGGGATCTGCTCTTCCCGTAACCATTCGCCTAAGCTTTTATCAGCATTCCAGTGGTTAAATTGACGGGAGTAATCTGAACATATCAAGCCTTTGACCTGTATCTCATCGGATTCAAAATTCTTAAAAAGACCGTATTCAACATTTCTTTCTCTTGAAGGTACTCCGTAGTTGCCGATTAAAGGATATGTGAGAACTAATATCTGTCCACGGTAGGAAGGGTCAGTCAAAGTTTCGGGATAACCTACCATACCTGTGTTGAATACTACTTCTCCGCTTGTATTCTTAGAAAAGCCAAAATGATTACCTGGAAAAGAAGAACCATCCTCAAGTTCTAACTCACATATTGCTTCTTTATGATTCAAGGTAAAACCTCATTTTCTCCAACCTCTTAATTCAATAAGCATTGGAAGAGGTTACTTATGGTTGATTTCATATCAAACCAAATAAACATTATATAAAATTTTGTTAACCTTCTGGTAAAATAACTTTTGCTATCATTTGTGCTGTCCTCTAATTTTGTGCAGAAAAAACTAAAGTTGATATGGATTTGAAGAACTTGTCAATATAATTACTTATTCAGGAAATTTCATCATTCACTCTTACAGTTTAAGCTTGTTTTGCTCATTTATTTAAATTAATTAATTCCTTTGTAATATAAATGAAGTCATCTGATATTCCTTCAGCATAACTTGATCTAATTTCACTAAAATTCT
>CAZEXI010000092.1:0-5186 GCA_964516805.1 uncultured Thermoplasmata archaeon | reverse complement strand
TTCACAGTAAAATTTGAGAGATTGACAGAGACTGAAGAGGATCGAATTGGTGAAAGGTTGGGAGAAAGGTTGGGAGAAAATGAAATTAAAATATTAGAGTCAATATCAAGTAATCCTGATGTAACAATCAAGCAGCTTTCTGAGGAACTTCAGATAAGCACAACAGCAGTAGAAAATAATATCAAAAAACTAAAGGAAAAGGATCTCCTAAAAAGAGTTGGACCCCCCAAGGGAGGACATTGGGAGATTGTTGAAAAATAAGTTTTTTTCACCACTGTAGTTCCCTCCCTGAGCAGGCTCTTGGGAGTGAAGAGCCAGCGGAGTCCGCAAAATCCACATGAATACAGGGTATTCATTCGATATCAGGAACCATTTTCTTGAAATATCTACATGAATCTAGAGGAATTCCATCGATTCATGGAATTTGATTTCATGTAAAGCCGCAGGCTTTCGAGGGGGTAGAGGAGTGAGCAAAGCGAGTTACTCAAAGGAATTTGGGGGCAAGTCGTGGTCGGTCCATAGAAAATTTATCTTTCGAGGATAGAAGGATGTAATCCTGTGCATACCAACTACACCAGAAAGAGAAAAATCTGCAGGAAAACATCCCACACAAAAACCATCAGCACTGCTCAAAAGAATAATTCTATCATCCATAAACAAGGATGACCTCATCCTAGACCCGTTTACAGGTTCATCAACCACTGGTATCGCAGCATACAAGCACAACAGAAGATTCATTGGAATCGATTCTAAGGAAGATTACCTAAAGCTTTCAGTTGATAGATTTGAAGAGTGCAAAAAGAGAAGTTCACAGAAAACATTAGAAAGATTTAAGATCCTTTCTTACTAAAATTTTAATTTATTGTCTCGAACAGTTAAACCTACAAATCAATAACTAAACAAAATCTTTATTACGTAGTAAAGTACTACAATACTACGATAAACATGTCTACCGCTTCGATAACTAAAGTGACTAGAAAATTTCAGATAACCGTGCCCAAAGAGGTTCGGGAATCTATGTCAATACATGAAGGAGATCACCTGGCTGTTATAACCAATGGAGATGAAATGATCATCAAAAAACTGGAACTTCCTGAATGGGATGAAATATTTGATAAAGGAGAGAAAAGTGCTGAAGAAAAAGGGATCACAAAAGAAGATATCATCAAGGCTGTCAGAGAGGAGCGAAGAGGAGAATGAGGAGTTTTTTGATACAAATACAGTAAAACGAAAACAGATTTTAGGTCCTTTCTATAACTGTAAACTTACCTTAACACAAATATCTAAACACAATAAAGTTAAAATACTTTAAAGTATGATACTTTAGAGTATGTTAGATCAGTTCATAGATAGGGAGGAAGAACTTGAGTTCTTAGAGTCAAAATACAGCTCAAACGATCCAGAGTTCGTGATCCTTTACGGAAGAAGAAGAGTAGGTAAAACAGAGTTGATAAAACAATTCATAGATGATAAGACTTCTGTATATCATCTAGTATCTAGAGAAACAGAAAAAGACCAATTGAGCGAATTTCAGGATAGTTTAGCAAGAACCTTTCCAGAAATATCGGACCTAAAACAAGATTGGGGAGTCCTACTTAAAAACTTAAAAAATAAGAAAAAAACAATACTCGTGATAGACGAATTCCAATATCTGATCGAAACAAATTCAGAGATACTTAAAATATTTCAAAAGATATGGGACGAACATCTGAAAGAAAGTAAAGTTACACTCATCCTCACAGGATCGTCTGTAGGTATGATGGAATCTGAGGTGTTAGGATATAAGAGTCCACTCTACGGAAGAAGAACTGGTCAATTAAAATTAAAACCATTCACTCTTAAACAGGTAAGATCATTTTTTCCAAAAACTGAATTAAAAGAACAGATAAAGATATACTCTATCCTCGGGGGGATACCTTATTACCTTGAACAGTTCGATCGAGATAAATCCTTAAAGGAAAATGTGTTAGATAATATAATAAAAACTGGTTCAGTATTACGTGAAGAAGCGATAACTTTACTTAGAGAAGAACTTAGAGAACCTAAGAGCTATTTTTCAATTTTAAAAGCTATCTCATCCGGAACGACCAGATTCAACAGGATCTCAAACAAGACAGGGATAAAAGGCAGAAGCCTGAGTAAATACCTCATACGACTCCAAGATCTGCATCTAATAGAAAAACGACTACCAGTGACCGCTTCAAAGAAAAGTAAAAGAGGACTTTACTATATCGAAGATAATTACCTTGACTTCTGGTTCAAATTCATCTTTCCCAATCAGAGTTATCTGGAACAAAATCCCCAATTATTTTACGATGATATCATCGAACCAGAACTCGATTTTTATACCTCAAAAAAGTTTGAAGATGTTTGTAAGGAATTCATAATTTCCAACAAAAACACCTATTCTAAAGTGGGAAATTGGTGGTACAAGGAAGACGAAATAGATATCGTCGCATTGAACGAAAGAGATAATAAGATCCTCTTTGGAGAATGCAAATGGAGTAACAGGGAAGTCGATCATGGATTGCTCGATGATTTAAAATCTAAATCAAAAAAGGTACGCTGGAATAAAGATAGAAAAGAGGAATACGTTTTATTCTCTAAATCTGGTTTTGCAGAGGATTTAGTTAAAAAAGCATCAGGATCCAAAGATCTTTCATTGTATTCTCCAAAGGACATGTTTCAAGACCTTTAAACAAAACTTCATCGCTCAAAGCAGTACAACCTTACGATAAAAATGTATACTGCTTCGATAACTAAGGTGACTAGAAAGTTCCAGATAACCGTGCCCAAAGAGGTTCGGGAACCGATGTCAATACATGAAGGAGATCACCTGGCTGTTATAACCAATGGAGATGAAATGATCATCAAAAAACTGGAACTTCCTGAATGGGATGAAATATTTGATAAAGGAGAGAAAAGTGCTGAAGAAAAAGGGATCACAAAAGAAGATATCATCAAGGCTGTCAGAGAGGAGCGAAGGGGAGAATGAGGGTCTTTTTTGACACATGTATAATTGACTCAATTAAAGTTAAATATAGAAAATTTTTCTTAAAAAGAATCACGTCATATAACACTTCTATTTTAGCTGATCAGGTTATTACATAATTGTAGGTGATCATAGGAAGCCTATCTCATCTATTACCTCGCCTGTTGAACCAAACTTCCACATCATCCAAATCCTCGGTTCTAGAAGCGTAATCGATAAGGTTCATCACAAGGATGAATATCAATATAGCTATCATGGCAAAGAGACCACACACTAGATAGTCCGATCTTGGATTATCTAGAAAACTTAAAAAAGTAAATATACCAGCCCCTAACAAGATCAATATGGTCATCAGATTATCTCTCACGAACTTCATGATGGATATGCTATAGATTTATTATTTAAAAAATTAATGATTATCCCTAAGAGGATTACTGGTAGAGATGAAAATTATACTCTAAAACGCCCTGAATGATATATCTAAAAAAGTCTCACAAAAGAAGATATGATCAAGGCTGTCAGAAAGCAAAGTAAAATTCGATAAAAAAAGTATTGTCGATGTGAAATATTATTTTCGATCTTTCACCTAGATTCTTGAATGCTTCATCGAAGCTTATTCATTAAATGTAAATTAAACACATAATGTCCATTAATAGAGAACAATCAATGCCTCATCTACAAAAAAGTTAAAATGTAAGTATGTGTAATATTGTAACATCATATAAGACAAAACGTGCAACGGTTACAGGTGAGCTTCTATGAACAAGACTGAAAAATTCTATAAAGAGATATTAAAAAGAAAGGTCGTCAATGTTAAAGACCTTAAGAACATATCTAATAAGTTCTTCGAAACTGATGATGAATACTATTACCGTAAGTATCTTCACAAGCTTTTAAACGAGAAAAAGATAGGTAAGATAAGAAAGGGCCTTTATTATGGTATCCCTCTAGACAAGATCGATGAAGAGTTTGAAGTAGATCGTTATCTTGCAGCCTCTAAAATAGAAAATGGAGATGCTTTAGGATATCATACAGCATTGGAACTACATGGCTCAGCATACTCAGCTTTTACAAAAGTGTTCGTATTGGTGACTAAAGATGATAGATTCAGGAGATTCAATTTTCAGGGTGTTGGATACATCCCAATTGTAAATCAACGAGATATAGGACACATAACTTCTATAGAGTACAAAAACAACCGGTTGAACTTTACTGATACAGAAAGAACTTTCGTTGATTGTATTTCTCGAACCGACCTGTGTGGTGGTTGGGAAGAATGTCTGAAAAGTCTAGAAATTCTAACAGGAGTATCACTTAGCAAGATAAAAGAGGTCCTAGATGCTTATGACAATAAAACCTTAGAACTCACTTCTGGATACATATTGGAATTGCTTTCTAACACTTCGCCTTACTACGATCATATCAAGAAAGAAAAACTGAACACCTTGAAACCAAACAAAGATTGGAAACCTGTCTATATCGACCGTAACGTTAAAAGTTCTCTAAATAAGGAATGGGGTTTATACATACCTGATCATTTAGATGGACTTCTGAGAGGTGTTTGAATGGACATAACAAACTTCTCTTCAGAGATAACGGAAAAGATGGAAAGATTGTGTGATCTCTTGGACGCAATCGGAAATTCTGAGTTCTCATCAAAACGATTATCTCTTTACGGGAGACGATAAGAGCACTTTATCAACTTCATCATCAATGCTTTTTGATCTATATTCAATACAATCTTCAATAATAACTCAATCAAAATTGAATAATTTTCAATAATAGTAGAGTTGAAGTTGAAACTTTCATCATTAGGATCTAGAATAATAACTCCCAAACAGGCCTCCCAAGTAAAAACCATATATCTTGAATTCCTACTATAAAAATAAGATGAAAAACTTCCTCTCTAACTCATACAGATATATCATCCTATTTACGGTCTTTTTGATCATCAGCAGTGCATGTTTTATAGGTATTTCAGAAGAACATTCAGATGTGAAGATATCTAAGAATAAAACAATA
Source organism: uncultured Thermoplasmata archaeon (assembly GCA_964516805.1). Taxonomy (GTDB): domain Archaea; phylum Thermoplasmatota; class Thermoplasmata; order Halarchaeoplasmatales; family Halarchaeoplasmataceae; genus CAYSTL01. Next base: position 172 of record CAZEXI010000092.1, on the reverse strand, counting down.
GAAACAGAAGATGATGTGACCATCTCATACGATATCTACGAACCTAAACACAACTACTCCAAAAAATACGGGGTGATAATAGGACATGGATTCACATCAAATAAAGAGAGCATGCATCTCACAGCTTTGACTCTAGCTGAAAACGGTTTCGTGGTCGTCACCTTAGATTTTA
>CAZEXI010000091.1:0-5251 GCA_964516805.1 uncultured Thermoplasmata archaeon | reverse complement strand
AAGATAACTTAAAAGAACATTGTACAGATAGTAATTGTGCGTTACAGACTAATCTAGATCCTTGGGAAAATAAACCTATAGATTATTGTAGTGATTGTTGGTATGCAATAAGACTAGACGGATTAGATGGTAGTTTTATAAACTAGAGGTGAGTTGAATGTTAAGAAATAATAAAATTAAAATGGCAATAATCATGCTTATTTTGATTTCTATATTCACGATTAATACTGGGTGTTTAAATGAAAAAATAAAAAGAACTTACAAATTTAATTTACAAGTCAGTGGATACAATGATACAGGAAATTACACTTTGTATATACCTTTTCCAATTAATACAAGAAGATACAATACTGATATGTTAGATAAAATTAAAAATAAAGTTAGTGATGCAAAATTTGAGGTATTTAATAGTAGTAAAGGGATTTGTTTAAAATTAACCTATTATAATAACTTATCGATTGAGTTAGAAGGTAATTTAGAAAATTTTAATTATGAGCCTAGCATGTACAACTATTCAAAAAAAACGGGGAAAGAGAATTATTGGATATACAGTAATTCTAATGATAGAATTAAGATAAAATTATACTTTGAGAAGCATTCCTCTTTAGGTTCTTCTTCCACAAAAAGATATACCGTTGAAGGTTACGTTGAAAAAGGTTGGCAAAAAATAAATGCAAAGACTGTGAATGTTGAGGGCTGATTACAAACTATTATAGAGTGATTATATGTATACATGGTCACAACAGATGAAGAATTCTAAGATGAAGTACGATGCTAGACAGAAGGTAGGTGCGAGATTTATCAGCAATCCAACCGGTGAAAAGATATTGCTCCACATGGACGATGGATGCATGGGTGGAGGGGAAGAGATTAACGAGAAAGACGTAACGGGATTTTACAAAAAAGACGGTGATGATAATGATTTTTACGATTACAAATGGGGTAATGGATGGTATAGAGATAGCAATGGAAAAATAATACCAGGAGCAACCCCTCATTTTAGTTTAAATAGATGGGGAAAATTCCATTACTGCTTATTCGCAAATGATGCAGAACATAGTAGCGGCTCTAATCACATGGGCATATCTGAATATGATCCTGGAGAATTTAACGACGATTTTATCATAGGTGATGATAATTGGCACAAGAGCATCCCTGAGATAGTAACAGGCATATTTGGTTTATCTGGTGTGACTCTATGTCCTAAAGGTAGCGATTCAACAGTTCAAGCAGCAATTTTTATGCACGAATTAGGCCATAATCTCGGATTAAAATTCACGAGTGGATATCAAATTACTGGCGATGAGGGTTATGAACCTTATGGACATCATTCATGTATGAATTACTACTATATCCTCTCGTATGTGGATTACTCAGGTTCAGAGTGGGATACAGTTCAAAATAGAGTATCGGATATTGGGATTCAACCTATGACTGAGGAGGAGTTAGATTGAAATATAAAATATTCTGTCTGTTGCTTATATCTATTCTCCTTTGCGGATGTTTTAATCACGCTGAAATGGAAGCGATAAATGTAGATTTACCATCAGATGACCGATCCTTTCTAAATTTGAACGAATCAAAATTAATACCGTCTAGTTTTGATTTTGATAATTACACAGTCAAATTAAGGTATAGATTTCCAGAGGAAAATATACAAAAAATAAGTAATTCATCCTATGTTGATTCAAAGATTTATTTTGAAAAGGAAGGTATTAGGATCCCCGATCCAGAAAAAGATGAGAGTTACAAGCTAAATATAACTTTATTAATTTATTCGAAATCTAAAAATTATAGTAGGTATGTATATGGCGAAATTAAAGTGGTGGATTATGATGAAATACGTTATGAATTATTGAAAACCAATATAAATGACGATCTTATTTCAATTGAAAAAAAACTAGAAACCCAGACATTTATAAAATTAGAAACGCTTCATATAAAATTACATGCGCCTTTATTACAACCTTAAATGATATTAAAGGAGCAATATTCATGCATGAGTTAGGCCACAATCTCGGATTAAAATTCATAGAAGGATATCAAATTACTAGTGATGAGGGTTATGAACCTTATGGACATCATTCATGTATGAATTACTACTATATCCTCTCGTATGTGGATTACTCAGGTTCAGAGTGGGATACAGTTCAAAATAGAATATCGGATATTGGGGAGGAATTAAACGGAGAGAATTAAAATGATTTACAAAAAATTACTTCCGTTGATTTTTATCCTCTTTTTGGTTTTTAGCGGGTGTACAAGCCCTGCTTTCATTCAAGAAACTTCTATTCTTATTTCGGAAGAAAATAATTATTTATCATTAAATCAAACTCAAGTGTACAATATAAATAGTTTAGGCAATAAAAATCATTCATATTCGATTACTATTTCTGCCCCTGAGCTAAATAAAAAAAGCATTAGGAATGCAACTTTGACTGATTCAAAAATTGTATTTAAAGAAAAGTATTTCTTTTCCATAAATACTCCTGAGAAAGGTGATAAATTTGAGATAAAAATAGAGTTTTTACAGAGCATTAATGATACTGAGATAAATAATTACGAAAAAACCTCACATGTATATGGAAAGATTAGAATCGTTGATAATGACAAAATCAAATTCACAATAAATGATAGTGACCTATCTGATAATAGAATTTCGATAAAAAATGAAAGTGAAACTCAAGTAGAAATAGATATTGAAACACTTACGATAGTTTTAGAGGCACAAGTAGCTACCTAATAATAAGAATCAGTATCGTGAAATTATTTGGATTGATGTAAATGAGGTTTTAAATGGAAATGATATATATAAAAAATGTTGAGGATCGGAATAGAGATGGTAAAATGTGTGGCCCTAACTTTGATAAAGATAGTATGGACAAATTCCACTATTGTGTATTTGGACATTATACCTATTCATCTGATGATGAAAAACATCTAGATGTTGCAGATGATGCAGATTTTATTGTAGGCGATAAACTTATCGATGAACGCGATTCGATGCAAGATTGGCTGTCCGCATTTGGATTAGCTGGAGCACTTGCAGAATACATATCCGACGGAATGGTGTCTGATTCCAAGGTAGTTAGACAAGCGGGTGTCTTTATGCATGAATTGGGGCATACCTTAGATTTAGATCATCCTACCCCACCATTTAAAGAAACTCATGATTGGATACCATTCATTAGTAATCTACCTAAAGGTTTCGGACCACTTGATGAAAATACATGCATGAATTACTGGTATATACTCGGAAAAGTAAAATACACAAATAGTGAATGGGGTGATTTGGATATATCGGAGGGGGTATAAATAAATGAGTCTTAAAAAAATATCGTACTTCACTATTATTATACTATTGATAGGATTGATTTCATCAGGATGTTTGTTTGACTCCTCTAGTAATCTTTCCGTAAAATATAATATAGATATAAATAATACTAAGGGAAATAAATTTAACCTATCATTACCAACATTAATCCTTGGAAACCGATTTTATAACACACCAAGAGATTTAAAACCTATTGTTGATATTGATGATTATTCAGTAATAAATGGAGATGCTAAATTATCATATAAGAATACAGAGAATTCAACTTTTTTAAGTATAAGTTCCTCATCAAAGAATGTTAGCATTCAATTAACTAAAAATTCTTTTAACAAGGATAAATATACTGATTATAAAGGAGATAAAGCAGGTAATGTGATGGTTTGTCCATTTTTGAATTCTTATTATAATATGAGTAAAGGAAATTATGGTAAAGAAATAGATAAGATAGGTATTATTTATGAAGGGAAGTCAAATTTAAATGTAACAATAAATTACAAAATGATTGAAGAAGAAGGTGATCAGTATACATTAGATGATAGTTTTACAGTTGAGGATAATGGATTCCAGTTAAAGGGAATAACTATTAGATTTAAACAACCAGCCCCTTAAAATGAAAGTGTAATGATATGATGACATGGGCAAAACAATATTTAACTATATAATTCATTTCGAGGAAATTCGTGGTGTAGATTGGATGAGTGGTCATAGGATGGAAAATGCTGCTAGATGGAAAGTGGGTACACGCTTCCTGAACAATCCAACCGGTGAAGAGATCTGGCTTCGTATAGATGATGGAAACATGGGTGGTGGTGGAGGTTTAACCTCTAAACCTACATTGAGTGAAAACGAATTTGAGGATATGTACAATTTGAATTACAACGGTGATACTGGTTTCACTCAATCTAGAAAAGGCAAATTCCATTACTGTGTCTTCGCTGATGAAATATGGACGGGTAGGACGGGTAAATGCTTTGATGATAGATTTGTAGTTGCGGACGGGCATGGAGAAGTAGGTAGTTTGGCTGACCAAAGTGCTACTTTTATGCATGAATTAGGGCACTCATTAGGATTACATAGCTCAGATTTTGAAGGGATTGATAATGACGACTCTGATAAACCCTGGGAAGAAGACTATGATAAATATGAGAATTATAAGAGTTGTATGAACTACAGGTATCAAACTGACTGGGGTACAACTCAATGTATCATCGATTACTCAGATGGAACTCATGGTGAAAATGATCACGATGACTGGGGTAATCTAAATTTAGGTGAGAACCTATGAGCAGTTCAACAAAAAAAATTATAAAATCGATAATAATTTTGATTTTCATTATGAATATTATGTTATTCTCAGGTTGTATGAACAGAAGTGAAGAAAGTGAGATATTCCATTATGAAGTAAATGTTGAAGCTGAGAGCAATAAAGATTTTGAATTGTATCTCCCCATCCCATTAATTTCTAGAGATGATAATCCAAAAGAGGGAAAACCAACAAAATTAATGAAAGAACTTGAAGTAAAATCTGGACAAGTTGATTATCATATTAATAAGACCAACAGAGGGTACGCCTTGGTTATAAATTCATCAAGTAGTTTTAAAATAACTGGTCATAAGGAATTACCTGGAAATGCAGATAATGAAGGTGAATATGTATTCGGCAATCTCAGTATGAGTTTAAATGACGAAAGTGATTCTTCTTATTGGATTTGGTATAACTCTTCTTTAAATAATGATATTTCTTTAGATTTTGAAACGTATTGGAGAAGTGTTCCAGAAGACAGTGAAACCTACGAATGGAAAGTTACTAATTTTATCCCTAAAAAAGGTTGGCAATCAGTAGAACTTTGAAAGTGAGTGAGGTAGATTGGATGAGTGGTCACAAGATGATGAATGGGGCCAGATGGAAAGTAGCTT
>CAZEXI010000090.1:0-5257 GCA_964516805.1 uncultured Thermoplasmata archaeon | reverse complement strand
CCATCGGAGGGATTTGAACCCTCGACCTGCTGATTACAAGTCAGCCGCTCTGCCGGACTAAGCTACGATGGCATCTTGAAACTGGGCTGAGTAAAGAAGAGTCATTATTAAAACTTTACTTATCTTACTCAGCTGTAATCCGTGCATACAGAGGTATAAAATAAATTTTCCGGATGAGAAAGCAAATTTTTCCTTTATTTTAACAAAATAAACTTCTGTTCTCTAAAAAATTTTATACTTAATAGATTAATTATCGATTATGCTTCAAATCAAAGAATACTTCAGCCAGTACAGTTCTCAGAAAAAGATAGCTAAATTTTTGTTGGAAACCGGATTGAGTGTAAAAGATGGAGAAATCTACTGTAATGGTATACAGATGTCACCGTTAAGAATATCGAGAGTTCTGGATGTTGACAGAAGAACGGTTAATTCTACTATTGAAACCATAGAAGAACATGAGGACCTTAAAAAGATATACAAGAATCTTAAATCCAGTGCATTCTACGGAGAGGTTGTAAAAGAGATAGATGCAGGTATGATAGAGATAGTTCCTACTGATCCTCATGGTATCGGTATTTTAGCTGGAGTTACCTCAATAATCGCTAAACACGGCGTAAGTGTTAGACAATGTATCACTGAAGATCCTGAGTTCACTGAGGAACCAAAATTGATGGTCATAACTGAAGATACAATACCTATGGAAACTCTCGAAGAGATCCGAGAGGTTGAAGGTGTAGAAAGAGTTGTTCTTTATTAGGTTTAATTAAAATTTAGATGTAATATTAATTATAATTAAACACCCTTTATTAGTACTTCATCTATTTATCATCTAATAAAAGTATAATTTTGTATAAATAAATACATTAAAGTTTTATAACATACATATATTCACAAAAAAGCTATGACTGATAAGAAAAATGAATACAATAAAAATTTGCCTAATCCTAATATTAATTTAATAAAATTAAATAAAAATATCTATCGCGAGATAGGATACGAAGAACACCATGAGATACCAAAACCTTCATTAAAAAAAATGAAAAAGGGCATTTCGTTGTTTAGACAAATTTTATTTTCGGATATTATTCGGAATGGAAAGATGAAGAAAAAATGAATGAAGAATTAAGTGAAAATATAAATCAATTTTCTAAGATAATGTGTTCTCAAGTTTCAACTTCACTATGTTTTGATTGTGATCATAATAAAAAGAAACATTGTGATATCTGTGAAATAAAGGCTCAAGAGATAATAAGTTACCTGTTACAAAAAATCGATGTGATAAGAGATAAGCTCCTTAAAGATGTAAGAGCATTATACGAATATGACCCAGCAGCAAAAAGTATAGATGAAGTTATATTATCTTATCCAGCGATAAAATCGTTGACAAATTACAGGATGGCTCACATATTATATGAAAAAAATGTCCCTCTTTTACCTAGAATAATAACGGAGATAGCTCATTCTGAAACAGGCATAGATATACATCCTGGAGCTGATATAGGAGAGGAATTTTTTATAGGCCATGGTACCGGAGTTGTTATAGGAGAAACATGTAAAATAGGAGACAATGTAAAGCTCTATCAAGGTGTTAAACTAGGTGCAAAAACATTTTCATTAGATGAAGATAAAAAACCGGTGAAAGGCATTGATAGACACCCTATAATAGAAGATGATGTCACTATATATGCTCATTCTACAGTTTTAGGGAGAATAACGATAGGTAAAAATTCTACAATAGGAAGTAATGTAACAGTATTGAAAGATGTAACTGCTAATTCAAAAGTAGTACAAAAGTTAGATAGAGATCAAAATCTTCAGCAGGAGGTTTCAAAAAATGGAGAAAATATATAGTGATATAAGTGAACTGATTGGAGATACTCCTTTGATATATCTGGATAAAATTGGTGAAGACCTTAATGGAAACCTGATTGCAAAATTAGAATCTTTCAATCCATTAGGGAGTATAAAAGATAGAATAGCTTATCAGATGATAGAGGATGCTGAAAAAAGTGGTGAACTAAAAGATAACACAACGATAGTAGAACCAACAAGTGGAAACACAGGTATTGGACTTTCATACGTATCCACTATAAAAGGTTATGATCTAATTTTATCTATGCCAGAAAATTTGAGTGATGAAAGGAAAAAAATACTCCGGATATTTGGAACGGAGCTCATATTGACTGATGAAAAAGATGGGATGTATGGTGCTATTAGAAAGGCTGAAGAATTAGTTAAGGAGAATGATAATTATATCATGATGAAACAATTCACTAACCCATCCAATCCAAAAGTACACAGAAATAAGACTGCTGAGGAGATATGGAAAGATACAGAAGGGAATATAGATTTTGTTATAGCAGGTATAGGACCTGGAGGAACCATCACAGGAATTGGTGAAAAATTGAAAGAAAAGGATGAGAAAATCACCGTTATCGGAATTGAACCCTCTAAATCACCTGTTTTAAGTGAAGGTGAAACGGGCTTACATAAGATTCAAGGAATTGGAGCAGGGTTTGTACCAGAGATTTTAAACATAGATATTTTAGATGAAATAATCAAAATCAATGATGAAGATGCTTTAAGAAGAAGCAAAGAACTGGCCCAGAAAGAAGGTATATTAGCAGGTATATCTTCAGGAGCTGCGATTTCTGCAGGTATCAAAGTAGCTAAAAGGAAGGAGTTTAAAGATAAAAATATAATAATTATTTTACCAGATACAGGTGAGAGGTATATATCTACAGAATTGTTTGAGAACTATGATTAATATTTCATAGTAGGTCTGCTGGGGTGACTATCTTCCAATTACTATTCTCATCCTTTATCATAACAGCATTGTACTTCTTCTCTTTCAAAAGTTCAACTACAACTGATTTGGGGCTCTTAGCAGGTAATATTGGAAAAGAATTCTTCATGATTTTTTCAACGTTTTTATCCTTATCTTCACCCACTACGTCCCTGCTCAACACCATTCCGATATATTCATCTCCGTCTTTTACAGGTATTTGAGAATAATCATTTTCCAACATTAATTTTACAGCTTTACCAACTTTATCGTCCACCTCAACGTATATTATTTCATCATTTGCAAAATCTTCTGCATATTCATTTTTTCTATTCTCTTGTAATATATCATAAATTTTTTTGATAGCCTCGTAATTAGGTACGTTCTCTTTCCTTTCTAATTTAGCTATCAGAGATTGTGAAACGCCTGCCTTCTTTGCCAATTTTTTTTGAGACCAGCCTAACTCTTTTCTTCTACCTTTTATCTCTTTAACTAATGTATCAAAATCCATCAGCATAATATCCTCTTTTTTTATTTTATTGGTTGGTTTGATTACAGATTACAGGTATTAACCTTTTCCTGTTTTAAAGGTTAATTTTTACTATTTTTTAACAATAATTCGAATAATAATCAGTTCTGTATTATTGTAATTGCCTTAATATAATAATAACAAAAATATTTAAATAATAGTTTGTTTTTACAAGATCAGATAAACATGACCACTACGATAACATCGGAAAACGAATTCGCCAATGGTATAATGAGTTATGAAACTGAAAGGGGGGATCGATTTATGTCCCTCTCGGGGACATTCAACAGATAGTAATATTATAGTGATAAAAATAGGTGGTTCTTGCCTAAAAGATGGCACTTCTTTAAAAAAGTCTATAAATAAAGTAGAGAAATGTTTAGAGAGGGGATATAATCCTGTATTAGTTTTATCTGCCCTAAAAGGTCTTACAGATAATCTTCTTGATATAATAAATCGAAACTTATCAAAAGACTCTAATTTGACGGATTCAATTCTTTCCGAGGGTGAATTACTCAGTACAAGGATAATTGATAAAATACTAACTCATAAAAACTACAAATCAAAGATTATCGATATTAATAAAGATGATTTTCCTATTGTCACATTAAAAGAAGAAAACACAGTAAAAGTAGACATAAAAGAAACTAAAGTTAAGTTACAGAACATATTAATATCATCAATAGAAGAAAATAAAATCCCAATAATACCTGGTTTTGTTGGCAAAACAAAAGAAGATGAAATAACTACGTTAGGAAGAGGTGGATCAGATACAACAGCGGTACTAGTTGGTTCGTTAATTGAGGCTAGTGAAGTTGTCCTTCTCAAAGATGTTCCTGGTATTCTGAAATGTGATCCAAATATCAGTAAATCAGATAAAATAATAGAAAAAATAAACGTTCATAGAGCGGTTGAATTAGGTTCGAATGGTGGAGAAGTAATAAATCCAGATGCTCTCAGGTATAAAAGAAAGGTTACTGACATAAGGATAGTAAATTATGATAACCAAAATTTTCTTGAAGACGGAACAAAAATAACCGGAAGTATAAATATAATCACAGAAGCGAATATACATGACTCTAAAGTTTTAGTTTCTTTAGTATCAAATTCTAACATCAATAAATTTGACAAATATAGAGAGGTAGTTTCAAATGAATATAAAGAACCTGTTTATAGTTTCAGGTCCAATACAAGTTATTCAATGTGTATAGATAAAAATAAAGTTAAAGAAATTGTAAATCATCTTCATGAGTTAATCAAAGAAAATGATGAGGATGTTGCAATAGGACTTGTAAAAGATATATCTCTTATAGAAATAAAATCAAATTATCGCCCCGATTTTTCAGATGTTTTTTACAAGATTCATCAAGCTCTATGTAAGAATTCTATAACCATTGTAAATTCTAAATTAGATTCAAACGAGCTATATATGATCGTAAAAGAACAAGATGTAGAAAAATTAAAAAATATTTTAAAGGTGATAAAATGAAAGTTGGAATTATAGGAGCTACTGGTTTAGTAGGACAGCGATTTGTACAATTATTACAAAAACATCCATTTTTTGAAATATCCGAATTAGTTGCAAGTCCAGATTCAGCTGGAAAAGAATATAAAGATGCAACTAAAAAACTTGCAATCAGATTACCACATGATGTAAAAAATAAGAAAGTAAAAGACATAGAAGATGATTTAGACTGTGACATTATATTTTCTGCTCTACCATCTTCATTAGCTGGAGGATTAGAACAATCTTTAGTGAAAAGAGGATTTATCGTTTTAACCAATGCGAGTTCTCATAGGATGGATGATGATGTTCCTTTGGTTATACCTGAGGTAAACCCCAATCACATCAATTTGATAAAAAAGGAACTCAAAGTCAATAATGAAAATCATAAAGGTTTCATCATAGCGAACCCAAACTGTTCTACGATCCAGTTAGCACT
>CAZEXI010000089.1:0-5337 GCA_964516805.1 uncultured Thermoplasmata archaeon | reverse complement strand
GACGTGATAGAGGAAACCTTAAAAGAGGTACCAGTACCTAAAGTGAAATAGATGAGATCGAACTTCCTCCATTATACAGTTGTAATCGCTATCGCACTCCTATTTTTAGGTGTAATCGGTAAAAGTTGGGTATTTTTAGTGGCCGCTATAGCATCTCTATCTGTTTTAGTAGTAAGCATCAGTGAATTACCACCCAGTAAAATTGATGTAGATGTAATCAGAGGTTCAAGAGAAAAAGATGTTTATGAAGATGGAGAGGTAGATATTAAAATTAAAGTCGAAAACAAGAGCGAAGAGTTACAATTTCTAGAAGTGATGGATAGTGTTCCAGCTAGTGTAGAAATAAAAAAAGGTTCTAATCACCAAGTTTTATCATTGAAGGAGGGCGAATCTAAAGTCATCAAATACACGGTATCTTTACCTATAAGGGGTACAAAGGTCCTAGGTCCTATCAAGATGAGATCGATAGATTCTTTTGGATTTTTCTACAAAGAATGGAAGGTTGACAAAGAAACGAGGATCCATATCTTACCCCGGACAGAAGATCTAAATAAAGTAAATGTACGCCCTTCGTACACTAGAAATTGGTTGGGTAATATACAATCTCAAAGTATAGGCATAGGGTCTGAATTTTACGCTTTAAGAGAATACGTTCCAGGAGATGAGATCAGAAAGATAAACTGGAAAGCCACTGCGAGATATCTAAATCCTATTACCAATGAATTTGAGGGAGAAAAGAGTGGCGATGTTGTATTGATCGTGGATGGATATAAAAAAGGTAACGTAGGAACAATGAGGAACAATACTACTAAAGCATCTATAAAAGCAGCAGCTAGTTTAGCAACTAGTATTTTATCAGATAGAAATAGAGTAGGACTTATAGTTTTAGGAGAGACTTTGGAATGGATCTATCCCCGATCGGGTAGAGACCAACTTTACAAAATACTCAGCAACCTAAGTAATCTAAAAGAAGGTGGAATGTGGAAGATGGAGGATATGAAGTGGTTGATTAAGAGGTTCTTCCCAAGTAAGAGTATGATCATCTTTATCTCACCTTTGATTCAACCGAAGATAACAGACACGATAATCGATATATGTATGAAGCAATTCGATGTGATGGTTATATCACCAAATCCATTAAAAGTGGAAGAGTCGATCATAGATGATTATGATGAAAATGCTGAGAAGATCCTTCAAATGGGAAGAGATACAGTTATTGACACTTTATGGCCTTACAGTATTGTAGTAGATTGGGACCCAAATGAACCACTTGAGGCTTCACTTGAGGAGGTGATTAGATATTGGAAGAGAAAATAGAGGTTTCTAAATCTAATTCAAAATTGGTATCTATTCTTACTTTAGCTGTAACTTTAGTTGCAGGATTGTTGTCAAATTTTCTTATACTCAGTTTTATACCTGTTATTGGAGGGATAATAGCGGTTCTAGGTCAGATTTACCGTAAAAGGTCACGTATAAATGTAGGCATGTCTATAGCTATAATATCATTTTTCATTTTAAATTATAATTTGACTTTTAGTATCATTAATTTGAGTTTGATGCTGATAATTTTCATATCAATGATGATTGTGTGGGCATTCGCTAGGCATAATATAATGACGTCAGAGATAAAGAAAGATTTAGATTCTAGTGAAGAAAATAAGTATATAAAGGAATTTGAACTCATATCTACTTCTAAGATCTTTAAGAAGATGCTGATTGCCCTGTTGTTTGGTTTCATAGGGTCATTCATAGCTTTAACCAGTTATACTGGCACTATTCTGATACCTTCATTAGCAGTCCCACTAGCCCTTTTGTTCTCGGGAGTGTTTCTACTTTCTATCTATTTAATAGCAGTGTTTTTGCCAGAACGTTTAGAAGAACAAAAACGGTCTGATAAAGAAGGATAAATCAGATGAACTGTCCTTGTACCTATTTTTAAAAATTTTTATGCATCTGATAAAAAGGTTGGCCAGGAATAATATCATAGGGGTATCGATCATACTATTAGTTGCAATACCTATCGTTTATAGATTTGATAAATAGTATAATCCAGGAACGTTCATAATCGATAAGGGAGGAGATGTCCAAAATAGGAGGTTCTTGTAGAGGATTAGTGGATGGTGCTACAGGAGTAATGGGAGATAATGTAGGTCTAATCGTTATAGCTTCACTCCTCGTGGTAATTGTATATATTTTCATCGTATCATGGTTAGTTTCTAATTTGAGATCCCCTGAAGATAAAAATCAGGGTCAAAAAAATATAGAAAAAGATATTCCAAAGTTGGTTAACAAAGTGATAAATTAACTTCAGGAAGGAAAAGATACCAGATCAACAGTTATAAGATGTTATCAGAAGATTTGTTATGTATTAGAAGATCAAAGAGTTACTTATGGTGGATTCATGACTCCCAGTGAGTTCGAAATGAGTGCACTAAAAAATTAGATATTTCTAAAAGAACTATATCAGATATGACTGATATATTTGAAAAAGCAAGGTACAGCTCTCATTCGCTTAAGGAATCACAAAGAAAGAATGCATTAAAGGATTTAAAAGAATCAAGAAAAGAGATTTGTGAGTAATTCATCTTTTTCTTGTCTTATAATGATCTAATCCGTAATGAATAAATAAAAAAACTCAATGTGAAATCCAGGTGTGAACTTGGAAAGGAGAACAATATTCCTGATAGCAGTGATATTGGTTTTGTTTTCGTCATATATAATCGGAAATATATTTTGGATGCATTCCGGTGTTGATACTTCTTCAGAATTTGCTAATAACGTTATGGATAAGACAGAGTCAAGAAAAATCGGGTCTACTGGTTTGTTTATAGCTTTTGCAATTTTCTTTTCAATTTTAATCTATATGGCAAAAAAAGATAAGTCTTTTGCAAAAGTTTTGGGGATAGTTTTAGCTTTGGCCATGGGTAGAGTATTCATAAATATGACTATTTTCACCCATACATGGGCATACTGGATTCCATTTTTAGTACTGTGTTTTGCTGGCTTGTTTTATGCTAGAAAGAAGGATTTAAAATATCATACTGTTGGCATAGGAGTAGGCTTGGTTATATTGGCAATTGTATATTGGGGAACACTGGAAATTTTTCCACATATTAGTAAATATTTGTATAGTGATAGCTCTTTTTCACAGATCGATTTTGGTTCCTTATTCCCAGAAACAAATGTAGGATATATTTATGAGAATAGTGGATGGTTCGTATTGATTTTATTATTCTCATCTTTGTTTTTGGTGATATTGATTCCTCAACTGAAAAGATTAATATCAAAAAGTTCAGATGAAATAGATACACAAACTACTAAGATGGAGGAAGATATATCTGAATCAGTAGAGGATGCCATAATAGATTTGAAAGAAGGAAAAGATATCAAATCATCTGTTATCCGATGCTATCAAAAGATGTGTATGATTTTGACAGAACATGGACTATTTTACGATGAACATATGACGTCTAGAGAATTTCAGGAATATGCAATAGAAAATCTATCTATCTCAAAAAATTCTATATCTAATATAACAAAGACTTTTGAGAAAGCTAGATATGGTTTAAAAAAGATGGATGAAAGTGATCGAAAGATGGCTATAGAGAATCTGAGAGAATTTAGAAAGGAGATATCAGAGTGAAGTAAACCTTTGTTCACTTGATTTGGAATGTACAATACCTAAGGATTTTTATAAGAAAAAGATAGTCTTTGAGCCGTAAGGTGAGATGCTGGAAAGAAAAAATTTGTTCATCATCGGTTTGACCCTTGTACTCATTGCATCTTGGTCTATCGGTAATATTTCCTATCTGTTTTCTAATTTGGGGAATGAGGATACTAATTATGGTTTTGTAGGGGCAGGAAATCAAAGTTACGAGATATTCGACATATCAATATATATGTTTCTTTTAGTAGTTTTCATAATCGCGATCTTATTATATCTACTGCACTTATATAAGAAATATGGTATGGAAGTCTTATCAATGCCCCTAACAATTGTAGGAGTAATGATATTTTTTGGTTTATTTTCTTTTCTTGTTGGCAGTAACGTTACTGCTGTAGTGATCTTGATGACGATAATAGGTGTTATAGCCTTTGCTTTTACTGCACACAAAAGAGGATGGGCTAAATTTAACATAATACTCGTTTCAGTATTGGTCATGATAGCTGTCCCTGTTCTTTATAGATTTTATCAGACGTATGAAGGAGGAGGAGTAGATTTCATCGATAAATCATCTACTTTATCAAAAATCGGCAATTCAGGGAGAGAGCTTGTAAGTGGTGTAACAGGGATAGGAAGTCAAAATTTAGGACTGGTGGTAATCTCTATCCTTTTGGTAATAATCGGACTTATCTCTTTGTTACCAAAAATAGCTAATTATCTGAAAAAAGACGAATTAAAAGAGGAAGAACGAACCCAGATAGAAAAGGATTTATCAGAATCAGTAAATAGGGCGATCAAGGATCTCAACAAGGGCAAAGATATAAGATCTACTGTTATTCGCTGTTATCAAAAAATGTGTTTTATACTAGAAGATTATGGTATTACATACGATAGGTATATGACACCCAGAGAATTTGAAAGCAATGCTGTAAATAATCTAAATTTCTCTAGAGATACGATAGATGATTTAACTTCAACCTTTGAAGAGGCCAGGTATAGTTCACATTCATTAAAGGAAGGTCATAGAAAAAGAGCCATCAAAGATCTAAAATCTTTGAGAGAGGAGATATGATAAATATGTCAAATGCACCGATTGAAAAAGAAGGACAAGAAAGACTATTTCAGATGGTTATGATATCGATAATAGTATTTCTAGCAGTTATGATGACTTTCATAGGAGGCTCATTAAAATGGCTTTTAGGTCTTTCTATAATTTTTTTGATGGGTGTGATTATTATAGTGAAAATTTATGACAGTAGTAATAATATTTCTTTTTGGAAGAGAGATAATAAGCTTGATTCTATAGTAAATCTAAACCTTGATAGATTATCGGAGATCGCAGAGAGGGCTTACCGAAGTAGAACGGTAAGTAAAGCTCTGTTTGAGGAAAGGATGAAAGAAGAATTTATTAAAAAATTAAAAAATCATAAAAACTTAACCGATGATGAGACTGAAAAATTGTTAGACAATCCAAAAGAATTGAGAGAAGTTGTTGATGACGATGTGATTACAGACTTTATAATAAGAAGTAAAAGTTATAGTAAAGTGGTTCATGAAGAATCGAAATCTAAAAAAACTTTTTTACAAAAAATAGGTTTTAAGAATATATCTGTCGATAAAGATTATAAGGAAAGGATAAATGAAGTTTTAGAGAGAATGGAGGAATGGAATTG
>CAZEXI010000088.1:0-5498 GCA_964516805.1 uncultured Thermoplasmata archaeon | reverse complement strand
GATGATCTTTCAGAGGCACACAGATTTATCGAAGATTCAGAAGCAGGCGTGGTCAAGATAAACGAAAAGACGACTGGATTGGAACTGCACGTTCCATTCGGTGGATTCAAGGGATCTTCGAGTGAAACATGGAGAGAACAGGGCGATGCAGGACTGGATTTCTATACGATAACTAAAACCATCTACCTTAATTATTGATTATCATGAGATCTTATCTTAAAGAACTGGAGAACTGCGAACTCTGTGAATGGAAGTGCGGAGTGAATCGATTAGAAGGTGAGTGTGGAGTTTGTATGATGGGAGAACCCAAAGTAGCTTCGGCTAAACTCCATCCTGCTCCACCTAAGAGCTACACCGTTTTCATGGCCGGCTGTAATTTCAGATGCCTGAACTGTCAGAACTGGAATATCGCACATTATCCTGAACAGGACGCTTCCTTGAGAGGTTTCGTTGAACCAAAAGAATTAGCTGAAGAAGCTGTGAGCAAGATAAACTCGAAAGAAGGTAAGTTGATGGGTGCTGACAGGATATTCTTCAGCGGTGGATCACCCACTCCGAGCTTACCTTATATAGAGGAAGTTGTGAAGGAAGCCAGGAAGATAGATCATGATATGAAAGTTAATTACGATACGAACGGTTTCATGACCAAGAAATCTTTAATCCGTGTTTTAGAATTTACTACATCCGTCACTTTTGATATCAAAGCATTCAGTGATGAAATACACAGAGCTTTGACGGGAGCACCAGTAGAACCAGTCTTAAGGAATGCGGAGTACATCGCCAGGAATGCTAAAGACAAGCTTTGGGAGTTCAGATACTTGCTGATACCTGGTATCAATGACGAGGATGTTGGATCAGTTGTAGAATTCCTACATGATATAGATCCGAGTTTGCCATTGAACTTTCTGGCATTCAGACCCAATTTCGTACTGGATAACTATAAAGGTGCAACGAAAGATAGCATGGAAAAGGCTGTTGAAACAGCGAAAAACATTGGGATGACCAATGTTTCGTGGTCAGGTAGGACTGGTATCGATGGAGACCTATTAGATCTGAGTTCAGATAAATACGAGAAAGAAGGTGCTAGGTTGGGTGGAGCTATCGCAGAGAAATACGGGTGTGTAACTCATCCAAGAGATTGTGGTGACTGCTATTCTGACAAGGAATGCAGTATCAAGAGATATAATCCGTTCAGGAGGACGTGATTTGGGTTATTTTAATCTTTTAAACCAGTACTTCCTTTTTCTGAGGCAATAGGTATATACTGTAATAGATCCTATCATAACCCCGGGAACTATTATTGGTAAGTATTTATTTGCTGCCAATTTTTTGACCTTGAACGTGATATTTTGACCTCTATCTCCAGCAACCATCCAATAATGTCCGTTTTTAGGTTTCATTAGTGTAGAAAGTGACCAATATCCTGCTTGATCAATACTGACAGTAATATTAGTTACGATGCCAGTTAGATTAATCGATTTGTGATCTTTTGTTACAGTTCTGTTAACTGTGTTTTTTTGAGAGTATCTGAGATCCGGATGATTTATTTCATAAACCCCTTGAGTTTTTCCCTTCAAATCTTTGAACCATCTATCATTAAATTTTATTTTATCTTCATACTTCTGTCCTATCTGTAGATCTGTTTTATCATATCTATCGATATGACCAAAATCTGCTTTTTCAGGTATCCAGTCTTTTTTATTCACTAGAATAAACTTAATATCAAAGTCACTGATCATTTTCTCTTCTTCAAAAGGACCAGGAGAACTGATGCATGTTATAAATATAGGAATTCTTTTTTCTTCCCCGACATCCATTATTATAGGTTGAGAGGAGGGCTTGAGATATTTTGACGAACTCTTTATTGGGTTAACACGATAGCCATGGTATGTGTTATTGAGAAATTCTCCATAAATTTTGGGATTATAATTTGATTCACTACTTTCTCCTATGTTCTGGATCTCAGTCTCAATATTATCTGTTCCAGAACAGATTGTACAATTTAGTAGCAAGAATGTGAAAAATAATATGACTAATAATTTTTTGATCATAATTTTACACCTCTAAATAGTATATAGGAAATAATAAATGACCAAAAGATACTTACCAATGGTATTAATAGAAGAACCGAAGGCAAATTTCCATATTTTAATATAAACAGCTCACAAAATCTTATATTCAAAAAAGGAAATACTATCACTTTCGTATAGGCATTGATACCTGTTTCTGCATATCGTACTAACCTAGTTGCGAAAAATGATCCTACTACGTAGACAGTGGTGAAAAGCATAGAAGCCATACTCTTCTTTGTGGATAAACCGATAACCACTGAGAGAAAGAAAACGAACGTACTTGCAAGAAAACTCGAAATGAGATAGCTAAAGATCCTTGTTACCGTTAAAAGTGAGATGGTGCCCCAGTAATGGAAAGAAAGGTAGATATGTAAAAATGATAAAAACGTAATCGAAATTAAGACGAATAAACCTGCTAAAATTTTACCAAAGTAAACTGGATTTTTACCATCTGGTATCATCAAAAGTGTAGGCATTCTTTTTCTTTCTATTTCCTCTGCAAAAAATTTATTTCCTAGATAACCCCCGTAGATCATCAAAATTATGGAGGATGATACACTCGTAAGTAATAAAGGATTTTGGAATGAGTGATTGAACTTATCTGTTAAAAAAGTATCATAATACATGAATGATGTGATATTCAAACATACAACTAAAGAGAGTATAACTAAGAAAGAATAGTCCATAATTATTGTTTGAATTGATTTTTTTGTGATATCGTATACTGTACTTAAAACTTTAATGCTCATTTAAAGACCTCCTTGTATAGCCCGTCAAGAGAACCATGTTTCAATGAAAAGTCTATATCATTGTCTAAAAGCCATCTAAAAATATCCTTTTCAAAATTTTTTTTCTTTCTTCCTTTCACGATCAATGTGTTTTCTTTTACTTCATACTCAACAACTGAATCAATATTCTCGATATCTTCGATTTTCTCATATACGTCATGTGGTATATCGAATACAAGGGTTTTAAGTGAGTCCCTTGTTTTAGAGATAGATTGAGGGTCTCCAAAATCTTTGATCTGACCTTTCTTGATCAAAATCACCCAATTACATATCTCTTCGATGTCTTTAAGCTGATGAGAGGAGATTAAAACAGATCTATCATCTTTAGCTATCGTATCGATCAGATCAGTCAGTTCATTTTTAATCAAAGGATCGAGTCCAGAAAGAGGTTCATCGTAGATTAAAAGGTTTGGGTCATGTAGTAAAGTCCTAGCAATACCTAGCCTCTTCTTCATACCATTCGAATACCCTTCTATAAAATCATCCTTTCTATCAAAAAGACCCACTTTATAGAGTTTATTTTTGATTGTTTTTTCTTTTTTTTCAATATGATATAACTTTGTGAAATAGTATAGATACTCCCACGCTGTCAAATCATTATAATAACCTTCATCTTCTCCTAGATATCCAATCTTATTTTTATTTAATTTAGAATCAGAAAAATTCATCACGTTGATTTTTCCCCCATAACCCAAAAAACCGTTGATACATTTGATAAGGGTTGTTTTACCTGCTCCATTGGGTCCAACAAGACCGGTCACTTTTCCTTTTGGAATATATAAATCTACATTATCCAATGCCTTCAATGACCCATAAGATTTTGTCAGTCCTTCTATCTCTAAGATTTTTTCTTGCTCACCCATATAGCTGCACCTACTGCTACTGCAAAAACACTGCCTACAATGATAGGCAGCATCCATTTGTTCTCTGGGATGTCAATCACCTTTACTTTCAATGTAATATTTACTTCCTTCGCTTGGCCATCGATAGTGGAGAAACCTATTCTTGGCTCACAGCTCACTCCAGTTGATTTCTCTTCATCTAAAAAATCTAGTTTTTTACTCTTTGTTTTCTTTTCATTATAATCTATCAATTCCCCATCATGCTTTCCAGTGGTATCAAATGCATAGGCTCTAACAGGTACATTTGTGTTTATTTTTACCTGGATATATTTCTGTTGCTGGTCAAAATTTTTCAATAATTCACTTATGCCCCATAGCATAAAAGTTCTCTTAACTCCCTTGAAAGATATCTTTTGTGGTTCATGTAAGATGTTGTTCCAGTTGGGATATTCAAACAAAGAGAACTCACATCCCCCTGTATTATTGACCCAAACGTTTTTATCAGCTGTAAATTCAATACCATCAACAGAACCCCCACCTATATCTGTTCTTTTGTTGTCTTCAGTAAATATATACTTTCCATCTGAACTCTGTATCGAAAAATTAGCGGACACATAATCAGGTGGAAGATCGGATTCATTTTCAAATGGTGCAAGGACATATCCTCTATAAGGTTTTTTGAAAGTAAAATAATGTCCATAATTACCAGAAAGATAATCAGGCAAAGTAAAATTGTAACTAAAATCGCCAGTATAATCGTGAGGGAAAAATAAATCTTCGAGATGATCTATTTCACCACTCCTTGAATAGTGATCTGGACTTCCTTTTTTCTCTGCAGGATATTTGGCTTGAATTGGTACTGTAACTATAGATGCAGTTAAAATAAACATAATTATTAGTGATATTTTTGTTATCTTATATATTTTCTGAAATTTCATCTCTATCTTCGGACATTCATTAATCGAAAGATATATATATATTTCCATTTAACATATGCGGTGAAAAGATGGAAAATAAAATATACAAATATGCGGGTATTTTGACAATACTTATTTTAGTATTTATGTCATTGATACCCGTAATGACAGCAGAGGCTAGGTCTCCAAACTACCAAATAGTATCACAGGGGACGGGCGATTATAAAACATTAGTAAAACACAACCTTGCTGAAGCGAGAGCATATTGTTGGGAAGGAACGAGCGGAGCTAGTGATTATAGGGTCGTATATGTATATCTATTAGATCATAATGATGGAAACAAATGGTATTCGGATGAATATAAATCTAAAGTAAAAATTTCTGGAGGCAGCCTTTATCATATAAATGATGACTCAGGAGTTTATAGCCCTTATCCCAGAGATGACGGAAATGGATACAACTCTGATCCATATTGGACAATCCATAACTCTATTGGAAATGACATGGGAGCGTACGTTGATGTATCAACTATGTGGAAATATAAAGATTGGGATTTAACTACAGGTGGAGACTATACATATCATTATCAGGGCCATGATTACAAAGATTGGGAAACAACTTCAGTCGGTGGATGCTTCCATGCAGATAATGCTAATTATATTAAAGTCACATTAGTCCAATGGAAGATGGAAAAACCTGGCTTATTTGGATCCGAGTATAAAACGATCGCTGACGACGAAGTAAGTTATCTAAATTTCTAGATCCCGAATAAATGAAAACATTTACCTCAAATTTTTTTATTTTTTTGAAAATTAGTCAATAGAACATGAGTGCACCATAGCCAACCACCTCTTTCATCGGCATCACGTCACCACTGGT
>CAZEXI010000087.1:0-5596 GCA_964516805.1 uncultured Thermoplasmata archaeon | reverse complement strand
GTAGATTGGATGAGTGGTCACAAGATGATGAATGGGGCCAGATGGAAAGTAGCTTCTCTGTTTAAGGAGCATAATATATGCCTGCATCTGGACGATGGATGCATGGGTGGCGGTGGAGATATTGATGATCATGAAAGTAAAATAAATGACTGGAGATGGGCAACTAATAAGGGTTATTTTGACCATCAAAATCAAAAATTCCATTATTGCTTATTAGCACATTATTCTGTTAATCAACCCGATTGGTATGAATTTTGGGAAGGGGACCCGTTAGGTGTTGGAGAATCACCTGGAAATATGTTTTGTCTTTTTGATGAAAATATAGATTCTTCTAATTATCAAGCCCATGTATTTATGCATGAACTTGGACATAATTTGATAGGTGTTTATGATCCTGATGGTAATTATTTTGGGCATAATAATGAAGCAGATCATTTAATTGATACAGACTCTGAAGATAACTTAAAAGAACATTGTACAGATAGTAATTGTGCGTTACAGACTAATCTGGATCCTTGGGAAAATAAACCTATAGATTATTGTAGTGATTGTTGGGATGCCCTAAAATTGGATTGGTGTTTCTAGAATGAAAAAGATTGTCCTGATAATATTATTAATGTTTGTATTAATAGTGAATGGGTGTATAACAAGCTCAGAAAAAAATATAGTTTTAACTTAGATATTAGTATTTCAAATGAAAAGAATGTAACATTAGTTTTACCTTTTCCTGAAAATTGGGATAATTTTGATTCAAAGTTAAGAAAAAAAGAAATTTCATGTACTGTGATAAATACAAACTACGGTAAAGGTATGCAGATTAAATTGAGAGATAATATTAGTCTTGAGTTAAATAAAAAAGGATCAGATGGATCTTACGAATTAAGTATGTTAAACAGGTCAACAGGCAAGGTTCCAATTTATCTGAGTGAAAATGTCGAACAAAATGTAAGTATAGATTTACGTTCTGATTATTGGAATGGTGATAAATCCACAGGAAGTGGGTATTTAATAAATACTGATTTAAAAGTAGGGTGGAATTGGTATTCTTTTGATATGATACAGTTGGATTAATAATTAAAGAGGTGCTAATGATGAATAAGATTAACCAATATTATCGAGTATTGAATGCCTCTCAGTTTAGAGAGCACAATATATGGCTCCACCTAGATGCTCGTTTCACTCCGATAAATCATAGATTTATCTGCATCCTCGGAAACGCTTTTCCTGCGGACGATGAATGCATGGGTGATGATGAAAAAAATAACCTCTAAACCTAAATTGAGTGAAAAGTAATTTGAATACATTTAAAGTAGATATAAATGGATTTATTAAAATCAATCTCTAGGTTCCATTAGATAATCAATATTTTCTGAGAAAGGTTTTTCTATGGGATATTTGTCTTCAAGTAATTCTTTGATTTTTTCTTTCAGATCCTCTAGATTATCTTCGTTCAATGCTGAGATCTTCAGTCGATCTGAATCTGAAACACTGATATCAGATTTATTTTCTACTTCAATGAATTGGACTTCTGACAAGTGTTTCTTAATGTCATCAAAAAGGGCTTCCTGTGCCTTCATAGGATAACCACAAGTTTCTGTTGGATCGTAGATATATATGATTATATCCGCAAGACTTTCTAAAGCTTTAACAGCCTGCATCTCTATCTTGTTTCTTTCTTCTTCAGGTCTATCTAGTAAACCTGGTGTATCTATTAACTGACATTTCTGATAACCAAGGTAGAAATGCCCGATCTCTACTTCTTGAGTTGTGAATGGATAGACTGCTATCTTTGGTTTACCGCTTGAGATCTTAGTTACCAATTCTGATTTACCTACATTTGGATAGCCAGCTACAGCGACCGTTGGATCCTCTGTATTGATATCTGGAAGTGAATTCAACTTCTTTCTAGCATCCTCTAAAAATTTTAAGTCCTCATCGATCTGATTCAAAAACGATGCAGTTCTAGCATAGGCTTTTTTTCTGATTTTGTTTATCTCATCTACTTCTTCTTTAGAAGGTATCTCCCTTGCAGATTCCATTATGGTTCTTTTTATTCTACGTCTAGCCCAGTTGAGCGCACCAAGACTATTTTTTAATTTATCAACACCGACTGTGATATCTATTATCTCGTAGTAAAATTCAGGAAGCATATCGATAGACGGAAATTCCTTCTCGTATCTTTTCAAGGTGTCTTCTAAAGTGTCAGATATGGAATTAAGCTTCATGGAGGTGGTTTTCTTTTTCGAATCTACCTTATCTTTACCCCTTTTGTCGATCTTTGAAGCTCTTCCAAATGCTTTATCGAGCAGCTGATCTGCGTTCAATATCGGTGTGATTTTGAAGTCCATCATGATTGTTAAATACTTCTCATGGATAAGGTTAACGGTCGATTTAAATTATTTACACAGGAAAATATAAAGTAAAAACAACGAAAACTATTAAAAAGGGGCACCTTTTACCTCGGTTTAGGTGCTCCAAATGGAAGAAGGAGATCTGATTTACGTAGAATACGATGTATGGATAATGCCTGAAGACGAGGGCGAAGAGAAACAGTTATTTGATACTACAGACGAAGAGAAAGCAAAGGAAGAAGAGATTTTTAGTGAAGATACTGATTATTCACCGAGACCTGCAGTCATAGGTGGAGGTAACTTATTAGAAGGATTCGAAGATGGCTTGAAAGAAGCTGAAGTGGGAGAAGAAGATTCTGTAACAGTACCTCCTGAAAAAGGTATAGGAAATCGAGATCCTGGAAAGATAGAATTGTTCAGTAGAAGAGAATTAGAAAGAAGGGATATCGATCCAGTTGTTGGAAAAGAAGTAGAGATAGATAATAGAAAAGGTACTATTATTCAGACAACAGCTGGTAGAGTTAGAATTGACTTCAATCATCCACTTGCTGGCAAGACTCTTAGATATGACTTCAAGATCACTGAGAAACCTGAAGAACCTGAAGATAAGATATTAGCTGTATTGAAGATGGATTATAGAAGTGAAGACTTCGACGTTGAAATGACTGAGGAAGGTGCAGATATAATACTTCCTGAACAGTGTAAATACGATCAGAATTGGTTCGTCTCTAAATACAGGATCGTCGGTGACCTCCGTGAACACCTGGAATTGAAGAAGATAAGATTCATAGAACAATACATCCAGGAAGAAGAGGAAGAGGAGGAAGAAACCGAAGAAGCCATGGAAGAAGCAGAGGTACCTGACGAGTTAGAGGAAGCTATAGAAGAAGAGGAAGAAGAAACTGAAGAAGAGTAATCACTCTTCCCTATTTATTTTCTCTTTATAATCCTTAAAACCCATTAACTTATAGAAGGTATAGAAAAATGAAAGTAACCTACAAACAGATGATCGCTATCTTTTTAGCCGTTGCAGTATTATTTATGCTGATAAATTTTCAATGGCCTCAGTACGGTCCATGGGTGACGATGGGCGGTATGATCATTATATTTGTGATTTTCAAAGCTTATCAATTTTTTAAAAAAACTGATGAAGACGAATAAGAATGGACATATTAGCTTAATTTTATACTGATTAATATGAGTAATTGAGTTCATATTTTAAAGAGCGGGCGCAGGGGGATTTGAACCCCCGATTTACAGATTAGGAGTCTGTTGCCTTATCCAGACTAGGCCACACGCCCATCTTGATTAATTTGGAGAAACTAACTAAAGTGCAATGATATAATTCTTTTTGTTCAATACCTCTTAAAATGACATATATTTGTTAGGCATTAGGCCCTTCATTGAAATATTTCGATTAGCATTTGACTGATTTTTCTAAAAAAGTGATCTATTCTATTAATAAGAAGATAGATGAAAATATATGTGTATTAAAATCAATGATAAAAATTTGTCAGTAAAGAATTAAAATAACATATTAAATTTGACATCTTTTGGACAAGTGGAACTCTCTACAGCAAATACTTTTCTTCGATGATCCCCTCTACTATTGCACCTAACGAAAACAGTGAAAGAAATATACCATATGAGATCAAATATGGTATAGGATTTGACCACAATGGGATTTTACCACTAGTTATTATTATTTCTAAAATGCTGTAAATTAAAAAGATAGCACAAACAGAAAAGGTAACTTTAATTCCATATTTTATACCACCTCTTGCAATTACTCCTATTGTTAAACCACCTATTATATACATTGTCAACAATAAAGCTTGATACCAAAACAATCCGATTAGTCCATAATATCCTATTTCATATCCAATTTCGATTCTCATAAAATAGCCAAATATCAAATCCATAAAGAATAATATTACAAATCCTAAACCAACAAATTTTAAAAATCTTAACTTTTTAGATCCCGTACTAATTTTCTTATTAAATGTCTTAATTAAACTTTTAGATTTATTTATTTTCCTTGCTTTTTTTTCATACGAGTCAGTATAAGTGGCGAAATTTTCCTTACTATTTTGTATATTTCCTATCATCGGTTCTCCACAGTTGCTACAGTAGTTTCCATCATTTTCTTCACCACAATAGGGACAATACTGAATTGTAGATTTCTCTATTTTTTTCTCAGTTTCTGAGATTTCTTCTTCACTGTTAGAATCACAATTCTGTTTATTTGTAGGGACATCAACTGAATTTTCATCTGATGATTCCTCTAAATCCGTTACTTTTTCGTTATTGGGTTTATATACTTCTTGGATATTTGGCTGTGATTCTTCAATACTTTTGATTGTTCTTTTTTCTCGCATACCTCTTTTTTTCAGTTGTTTATGAACTACTTTCATGAATTCAGAAGGATCACCATACTGGATATTTTCCGCGGGGATCAACCAAACACTCTGTATATTATTTTTCTTGGTATTATTTCCAATTGAAAATCCTGAGGCTTCAGGTATAGACTCTCCAAAGAATCCAAAGTATTCATTCCTTGGTCTGTAAAGATATCCAATAATAATCAACATTATTCCCAAAAGAATAAGGAATGTTGTTATAACACCTCCTGGAGATTCCCTCAAACCATTTGGTATAAATAAACCAATGAAGATAAGAAAAATGCCAATACCTATCAGCCATCTTAAAGACTTTTCAATAGTTCTAATCCCTATCGATGTGATCGAACTATAAGATAAATCAATAAATGTTTTGTTATTTACCCCAATACCTTCACTCGATCGTTTGTATTTAATAATCCTCTGATCAGTTGCGAAGAAAGGGCCTAACTGAGATAGAACTTTTTCATCAGAGTTCAAATAATTTTTCAGTGAGGCATCCATTTTGAACCCTATTTTAATACCCTATTTTTAAAATGGGATTATAAATATATAAAATTTATGCTTTTTTGCCTTTGAAGAAAAATTATAGATAGTCATGGATTGAATATTAGCATTATGATTTAGAAATTCATTTTTATCATACTTTTTTAGATTCTAAGTATTTTTACTCATCATATTAATAATTTTAGAATAAATATATGTTTTTAGACCCCCAACTCATATTTTGAAGCAACTCTACATCAGTAATAGTTATGTTTGAAACATCTATATACTCTATATTGGCGCACATATTTTATTTAATAAATTCATATATAACCTTATCTTCTATCTATTTTATGAGGA
>CAZEXI010000086.1:0-5616 GCA_964516805.1 uncultured Thermoplasmata archaeon | reverse complement strand
AGAAACGTATCTCTTTCCTCATCTATTCCACCCCGAGTTCATCTCTAGCTTCTTCGAAAACGATCCCACGTTCGTCCTGATATGTGGGCGCGTCTCTGTTGACAAAATTACCGACGATTATATCGCTTTCTGGATCACTTGGGTCCAATGCGACTTCAGATGGATCAGCATCGTGGTCGATCGTACTGTTCTCCTGGAAATGTTTCATCGTTTCTTTACCAGTGCCTAGACCAACTTTTCTGCCGTATCCTGTTGGACATGGAGACAGCACTTCTATGAAACAGAAGCCATCTTTCGTCAACATCTCCTCCATCGATTTGATCATCTGTTCCACATGATAAGCTGTCCACCTAGCAACGTAAACAGCTCCTGCTCCTGCTGCAACAGCAGGTAGGTTGAACGGATGCTCGAAACCGCCCCACGGTGTAGATGAAGTTTCAGCACCGGTAGGTGTAGTCGGTCCTGCCTGACCGCCTGTCATACCGTAATTGAAGTTGTTAACACAGATCACGTTGAAATCAACGTTCCTTCTAGCTGCGTGGATGAAGTGATTTCCACCTATAGCGAAAAGGTCACCATCACCGCTGAAAACGGTGGTTTTCAGGTCACGGTTACCTATCTTCAGTCCAGTAGCGAATGGAATGGCTCTACCGTGGGTCACATGGAATGAATCAACATCAACATAACCTGCTGCTCTACCGGTACAACCTATTCCTGAGACCATCGCGGTCTCTTCAGGTTTGATATCTGTATTCTTCAAAGCTCGTAAATATGAATTTAGAATAGTACCTAAACCACAACCTGGACACCATATATGTGGTATCCTATCCTTTCTCAGGTAATTGTCTAATGGATGCAGTCCATGTCCTACCCCACCTTCTTCTTCCTGCTCCTGATAATCTGGTGAGAACCAATCTCTGCTTCTTCTTATGCTCATTTTTTAACCTCCTTGAAAGGTGGAACTTCGCCACGATTTATCTCATCTATCCTATCAACAATCTCTTCAGGTGTGTGTACGTTTCCACCGACTCTCGGTATAAGATGAGTCTGTGCTGGTCCCGAAACACATCTTTCAACTTCGTATACCACCTGTCCAAAGTTTATCTCTGGAACTATGAAATGATCCACACCTTCTCGTGCTAGATCATATATCCTTTCTTCTGGGAACGGCCATATCGTTTTTGGTCTTAACAGACCTACATTACAGCATTGTTCTCTGGCCATGTCAACTGCTTCGACAGCTGCCCTGTAAACGCTTCCGTAGGCGACTATCACCATGTCAGCATCTTCTGTTTTGTACTCTTCATATTCCAGGATGTCGTCAACGTTCTTCCTTATCTTGTCTATCAACCTTGGTACCAATCTGTTCTGTGTTTCTTCATTCACAGAAGGATGTCCTTTTTCGTCATGTGTTAATCCTGTAACATGTATCGAATATCCTTCACCAGCATTTGCCATAGGTGGCACAAGGTCATCATCTGGTCTGAACGGTAAGTACTCGTCAGGTGATTCCTTAGGTTTCTTTCTATCGACGATCTCTATCTCTTCCTTAGGAGGAATCTCCACCTTTTCAGTCATGTGGGAAACGATCTCATCTGAAAGCACTATTACAGGTAACCTGTATTTTTCAGCAGTATTGAAAGCCTTGATAGTGAAGTCAAATAATTCCTGCGGTGAAGATGGTGCGTAAACAACAACTCCCACATCGCCATGGGTTCCCCATCTAGTCTGATTGACATCGCCCTGTGCAGGCATGGTCGGTAAACCTGTTGAAGGTCCTCCTCTCATCACGTCAACTATCACACAAGGTGTTTCTGTCATGAGTCCAAGGCCGTAATTTTCCATCATGAGACTGAAGCCAGGTCCAGAAGTGGCCGTCATGGCCTTTCTTCCTGCCCATGCTGCTCCTAGGACTGAAGCTATGCTTCCAAGCTCGTCTTCCATCTGTATATAACTTCCATGCTGTTCCGGAAATCTTTCTGCTATCCTTTCCAATATCTCAGAAGCTGGAGTTATCGGATAGCCACCGAAGAAAGTACATCCAGCAGCGATAGCTCCTTCTGCACAAGCAGTGTTACCCTCCATGAAGTATGTTCCTGGTTCCATCATATCCATTCACCTCTTTCTTTATCCTCATCTTTTTCTTCTTTCTCTTCTTCCTCTTCCCCTTCGTCCAAATAAATAGCGAACTCAGGGCATACCTTTTCACATTTACCACAGAGTACACAACCTTCAGACATCTCTGGTGGTGTGTAACCTTTTTCAGTAGTCTCATCTGAGTATTCCAAAGCGTTGACTGGACAGAATTCTATACAAAATCCACAGCCCTTGCATCTCTCTGTTATCACGCAGACGTCTCCTTCCTTGTTGTTCGTCTCCACGTGATAACATTTTTTTTCCGACTGATTTTCTTCTTCTTCATTCATAATTATACCCTACTTTTACGAGATTGTTTATAAGCTTTTACTTTCCATAACAGCCGCTATGACTGTATACAGCGATGACAATAGAAATAAAAGCATGTTATAAGTATTTGGATGATTTGCTGAGATCGATTTAACATCCATGTTAGCGGCCTCTTAATTGAGTTGAGAGATATTTGTTATAAAAAAGTTACCATGTTTTATTGAGTATTCAGTTGATGGGGACCTTGGTGCTAGTGATTACGAAAAGTAAAATATTTATAGGAGCACTTATACGAAAGTTTGAACAAAATATGTCAGGATTGAGAACTCTAGATGAGGTCGCAAGAACCTGTAAAATCGATTTTAAAATGGTGAGAAAATAATGTTTATAGATTCATTGATAGGAAATTCGCTCTTGATGTTGTCGCTTGCAGTGTTGACCGGTATATTGATAGGTAGAATAGAGATAAAAGGTTTCAGGCTGGGTATATCAGGTGCTTTGTTTACAGGATTAGCTATCAGCATCGTGGGTAGTTTTTCTATATTTGGAATGGATATACCTCAAGTCACAGTACCTCATTCTTACTTCATATTATCATTAGCTCTGTTTGTTGCAGCAGTTGGATTGATGGCTGCTAAAGATATCGGTGGAGTCATCAAAGCTCATGGTTTCAAATTCATAATTGCAGGTTTCTTGATGACACTTGTAGCAGCTGTATTGACCATCCTAGGTGCCGAGTTGTTCAGCAGTCTAGGACACGTTGATGCCAGGCTGATCGAAGGTGTCTTCAGCGGGGCATTGACCAGTTCTCCTGGTCTAGGTGCTCACATCGAGGGCGTATCAGAGGCTGCTAGAGAGAAGATAACCATAGGCCACTCTATAGGTTACCCATTCGGTGTTATAATGGTGATACTGTTTCAGGAACTTTGGCCTAAGATCAGAGATATTGATCTAGAGGAGGAGAGGAAAAAATTCAAGAAACATATAGATGAAGTCACCTCTGATGAAAAAGGAGAGATTACAAAAGACACGGTCACTTTCAGTGTCGGTGGTTTTACGTTAGCTGTTGTGTTAGGAGGTATATTGGGTGAGATCCCTATTCCTTTAGGTCCTCTTGGAACCGTTACTTTGGGTATCACAGGCGGTGTTTTACCCGCAGCATTGATAATAGGTTACATAGGTAAGATCGGTCCTATCAAAACAAGGATGTCTCATGAGGTTCTCTCAAGTATAAGGTCTTTGACCCTTGCGCTGTTTTTAGCAGTAGTTGGTATCGAAGCTGGTGAAGGGTTCATCGGAGCCTTGATGGGTGCAGGATTGACTCTTGTACTGATAACTTTCATCGTTGGGTTGGGAGCGATCGCAGCAGGTATGCTTCTTCTCAGAGGTGTCTGGGACCTGGATTGGATCGTTGTATCAGGTGCGATAACAGGAGGTATGACCTCGACTCCCGGTTTGGGAGCAGCGATAGAAGCGACCGGTACTGAAGATGTCGGAGCTGGTTATGGTTCAACGTATCCATTCGCTTTGATAGGTATGGTCATCTTTGCAAAAGTTATGACTATAC
This sequence comes from uncultured Thermoplasmata archaeon, assembly GCA_964516805.1. GTDB lineage: Archaea > Thermoplasmatota > Thermoplasmata > Halarchaeoplasmatales > Halarchaeoplasmataceae > CAYSTL01. Next base: position 1,643 of record CAZEXI010000086.1, on the reverse strand, counting down.
TCATGTGATCTGGTTTACAGAGAATGGTTTCCCATATTTGGAGAAGTTTGAATCTAAAAAAGTGGATGGACGAAAAAATCAGATTGAAGAGTTGTAGGGGGACCTACATATACTCTTTTTCGTAGTAGATAGGTCTAGTTTCTTCCTTAGATTCTCCTTTGACTTTTCCTATCCACGGCCATATCCTGGTAACGTGTTCTAATCTTATGTAAACTTCTTTAAGATTTACTCTGGTCCAGTTGGCGTAGCCTATCTTTTTATCTTTCTTGTCTTTCCTCCTAACATTGTTTGAGCTGCTGGGTATCTTTTTCCAATCGATCTCATCGAATCTTGACTGAAGTACCTTTGTCAAGATCATGGTCTTCTTATCGTACTCTTCGAGTTCACCTAGAAATCCTAGACCATCGTCCATTACGACCAAGATGTCCTTTCCTTGACAGGCATCTAACTTCTTTTCCAACAATCCGTCTAACATGATTATTCCCTTTATAAGTGAATTACAACATGTGTAATAATAATTTGGGGATGAATTTGAGTTCTAGTGGTTATGTTACATCTTCAACAGATGACTTATATTAAAAACCAAAATTTAGGCATCATAGTATATGTCTCTTAAAAATATCTAAAATTATGATTTGGCTCTTTAACATTTAATTAGGTAGATATTGGACAATTTATTTATATTAAAAATATATACGTGCCTCAATGGGAAAAATAGATGAATGATATGTGATAGGTATGGCTAGCAACAAAAATAAAAAATCGAAATTTTTAGAGAAAGATGATACAAAAAAATCGATGTGCAAATTCATAGCAATTATGGTGATAATAGGGATTGTCTTGTCTGCAGGATACATTGCCATTGCGAATGTCCGGTCTGATAAAGCGAAACTGAAAGGAAAATGGGATCTAGATGTTGAAGAAACACCTGGTTTATCCTCAGATCTTGGTTCTGAAGCTACTTTGAAAATCAAAGATAATAACAAAGCTGTATTATCCGGCGGAATGCTGGGAATGACTTCAGTAACAAATTACGAATATAATATAAACGAAAACAATAATACGATCACTTTCAAAGAAACAGAATCAGACTATCTAAATCAAGAAAATACATACATATACGAATACAGTTTTTCCTTAGATTGTAGTAAATTGACACTGAAAATGGATTCTTCTACAAGTTCATTCGATGATGAAGGTGAAAAAGAGGTATACAATAGTAAAGGATTCATAAGTTCTAACTGGTGGATTATGATAGTGGTCGGAGTTATAGTGATGTCAATATTAAGAGTGGCATTGTATATCAAAAGAGAAGCTGACCTTTTTTCAGGATCAGAAAGTGAACAAATGTATGAAAATTCAAACGGTTATATGCAGGAGAATACACCAGAAGAGTCTGGCTCTTCAGAAAAAGAAAATGTTGAAAATAAAGAATACTAAAATTCTCTTTTTCTTTTTTTTAAATGAATTTTCTCTGACTGAAGCTTTGAATTCGTTTTATGAAATTTTTATAAATGTTGGAATTCTCATTTATCTAAAAGATTGGTTTGACCATCGGTGAGTTGGTTTTGGAGTGTTATCTCTGTAAAATTTTGTTAACCTAAAATTTATAACCTATGATTTAAATTATTCTCTGTTTCACA
>CAZEXI010000085.1:0-6030 GCA_964516805.1 uncultured Thermoplasmata archaeon | reverse complement strand
TAAAAGAGGCGGTTCCTACTATAATTATGGATGGGATAAGTCTGACAGACGTCGAAGACGATGACGACGCTCTAACCGAGAAATCAGAGAACTATGGTCGGGTTGGTGTAACTTTTGGTGATGTGGGCACTACTGAATTAGAATGTAACATCTGTTCTCCTGTTGATAAAGGAGAATACGTCCAGATGGAGCATCCAACGGTCGGTTGGGTGTTGGGTCAGATTGATAAGATCGAAAGAAAAACTGACGTATCTATTGATAAAGCGATACAGATCACTCAGGGTGAAGATGTAGATATTGAAGATACACTTGTTGCTAAAATTAATGTCATTGGGTATAGAGATGAAAACGGTTTATTGAAGATCCCTGGAAGTCCTTTCAAAGCTGGAGAAAATATCTACTTGGCGGATGAAAAACTGATAAGAGATGTAATGGGTCTTCATGAAGATAAGAAAGGAGCTTATGTTGGCAAGCTTAGAGGTCATGATATAAAAGTAAATATGGATATCAACGCTATGGCTCAGAAACACATTTCTGTTTTAGCAAAGACTGGTAGTGGGAAATCGTACACTACAGGAATATTGATAGAAGAATTGATGAAGCACGATGTGACATTAGTTGTTTTAGATCCACATGGTGAATATTCATCTTTAGCTAAAGCTGGTAATCCTAAGAAATCTAAAAGATTCGATGTAAAACCGAAAGGTTATGGAGATAAATTGACTGAATTCTCACCTTCACCAGATATTAACAAGAGTGCTCAACCCTTAAAATTCACATTCAGAAATATGGAACCTAAAAAGATACTCGAATTGGGCAGCATGGACAAGCGTCAGACATATGTAAAAGCACTTGAGAGTTCAATGTCTAATTTAGCAGTTTCAAAAGGAGATTTTTCTGTAAATGATGTTATAAGAGTTTTACAGAGTAATGAAGAAGATAATCAGTCCACACTGATACGTGGATTAGAAGAAGTCAAGCAGAAAAAGATCTTCGATGATAGAGGAACACGGATGGACGAGATCGTAAACAAAGGAAAAACATCGATAATAAATCTTAAAGGAACACCTCCAGATCTACAGGGATTCATCGTTAACAAACTGATGAGTGCTATATTCGAATTGAGGAAAAGAAAGAAAATACCCCCGTTGATACTGGTTGCAGAAGAGGCGCACAACTTCTGTCCACAGAGGGGTAAGGTCGAGAGTTCAGAAACATTCAAAACCGTTGCTTCAGAGGGCAGAAAGTTTGGTATGGGTCTTGCTATAATAACTCAAAGACCTGCTAAAGTGGATAAGAATGTACTGAGCCAGTGCAACACTCAGATAATCTTGAAGATGACGAATCCTAACGACCTTAGGGCTGTTGAGTCATCTGTGGAAGGTATAACCAAAGGTATGAAGGAAGAGATCCAGAGATTGCCAGTTGGAGAAGCTATATTGTCAGGAGGAGGTCTTTCAGAACCTTTATTAGTTCAGATAAGACCAAGAGAAACACAGGATGGAGGACAATCCATAAAGTTGGTAGATTGAGATGGTCTCGAAAGAAAGAGTTGAAAATTATTTAGACAAAACAAAAAGAGCTTTGGATAAGATAGATATCAGTGCTCCAGAAAGATCTCACAACATAAAGATCGCTAAAGATTTTTTGAAAATGGCAGAATCATACTACAAAGATGCTCTACACTTTTACAAGAACGATGATCTAGTGAACGCATTCGCATGTGTAAATTATGCACATGGCTGGTTGGATGCTGGTGCTAGATTGGGATTGTTCGATACTGGTGGAGATGACCAACTTTTCACTTTAGCTGACTAATCTCGCACCTTTTGGATCTATTTTTGTTACATAGACGTTATCTTCACCCAGTTCTTCGGTCATCACCTCTTTAAGTTTATTCGTATCTCCGAAAAAGAAGATCGAATTACCTATCATAGCCATGCTTCCTTTTCCATATTCACTGCATTTATCTAATATAGGCTTCATCTCATCTTTAATAAATTTAGTTTCTTCTGCAAACTGTAGTGATAGGTCCAAGAATCTGTCAAATCCATCGTCAGGCATGAATTCTTCCATCATATCGTCACCGATGGCCTTAATCCATGCAGACATGATAGGATCATTCAGGATATCAGGTGTAGATAATGGAGAACCGATTATTCCTATGACTACATCATCATCCCTTTCTTCGATCTTTATCTCGCCGTGAGGTGGTAGTCCTCCTTTAACTCTTGTCTCAAATCCACCGTTGTATTGACCGATAACGTCACCTAAACCGGTCCGACAAAATATTTCAGAATCGTGGGCTGCATTCAATGCTTTATCAGAATCTTCCTCTCCCAATTCTCCTAACACTGCTGTTCCTGCTGCAAGAGCACAGGCACCACTCATACCAAAACCCTGGCTGAACGGGATGTCTGTGGTTATATTAACACTTCCTCCTGGTGCTAAGTTGAACAACGTTTTTTCCACAACTAAAAATGAAGTCTTTTCACCGTTAACAGTTATGTCCCAACCGTTTCCTTCGACTTCAGCTTCAGCTGTTGCTCCTAGAGCTATAGAAAAACCAGCGCCTTTAGAACCGACTTTATTCATGGCCTTTTTTCTTTCGATCGGGATGCTGAAAAACCCAGTGATATGTCCCGGACAGAAAGCTTTTGAAGTCATTTCAGTTCTTTCTCCAGTTCATCCAAAATATGATCTGCTATACGTCTTTTACTACCTTCAATCCAGGTTCCATTCCCTAGTATGTAAACGCTGTTCTCTTCTTCACTCACATCTTTCAATGAGTTCGCCACGACCATATCTGCTCTATCCTCTTCTTTCATTGTATTGGCTTTCTCGACCGCTTTTTGTCTTGTATCAGTCGCTTTATATGCGACTAGATAATCGACCTGGTCTCTTATCTTATCTATGAATTTAGGCATGGGTGTTAGTTCCAGTGTTAAAGATTCTCTAGAACTGATCTTCTCTTCAGAAACTTCTTCTACACCGAAGTCAGATAATGCTGCAGGAACGATGACAGTACCTTCCAATTCATCCTTCATATCCAAAAGGTCGTTCAAAGAATCGAATTCTTTATTCGGTATCCATTCAGGGATTTCTGCAGATACATTACCGTACCATAACTCAACATCTGCACCTCTCCTGTAGGCCCTCTTAGCGATCTCTATACCACTCTTTCCAGATGCTCGATTCGTGATCACTCTCATGGAATCTATAGGTTCCTGAGTACTTCCTGTTATCACAGTTATCTTTTTACCTTCTAAGTCATCTTTCAATCTTCTTACGACTGAATCGACTATCTGATCTCGGCCCACTATCTTAGCAGCACCTTCTTCTATCTTAGGGCCCACGATAGTGAAATCCATTCTATCTTTCAAAATATCTAGATTTTCCATAACGATCGGATGTTCATACATGCTCTGGTGCATGGCCGGGACGAGAACGATAGGGATTCCTGAACCTATACAGGTAGTTGCAAATGTAGTGACAGGAGTATCATCTATTCCATTTGCGATCTTAGAAACTGTGTTAGCAGTCGCGGGAGCTATCAAGAACAGATCTGCTTTATCTGGGACTTTACCACAGAATTTAACATGTTCAGTTTGACCTGTGAGTTCGGTGATTACTTCGTTACCGCAAGCAAATTCTAAAGCGTATGGGTGTATGAGTTTAGTGGACCATTCTGTAGTAACGCAGTGAACTTCAGCCCCCTCTCTTACCAGTTCTCTTATCAGTTTCACACATTCAACGACAGCGATACTGCCAGTTACACCTAAAATGATCTTTTTGCCTTCAAGGTCACTACCTTTAGAACCCTGCAGATGCTTGGAAGGATGCATAGTTATTAGTTATACTCAGGATTATAATATATTTTCCCTCATCTATAAAGGAAGAACGTTATTTCTATCGGATTCCCTTCATGATCACTCATAGTGGATGATGAGGAAACAGTGTTTTCTCCTAATTTTTCTTTGAATGTGTCTGGTTTAACGTATCCCTCATCACCAATAGTTAAGTCGTGATATGAACTGTGAAATCTTATGAACCATGAACAATCATCTCTGATGTGATTATTGATAATAGGACAGATATTATGATCGTATGAAAAATTATTTCTAGGTATCCCTTTCAGTTCCATGATAAACTGTTCCAGCAATAGATTTTTCACTGTGAAGTCTTTACGTGTAACATTTTCATTATTATATATGAAATAAGTTTCTTGAACAGTAGATAAAAGAACTGCCTTTCTAGTAGTTTCACAGTACCCTTTATCGATCTTGTCGATATCGTTTGAACTCGATTCACTAGCATAGGTCATGAGTATGGTAGAAGCGATCACTAGGAAGACAAAGAAGAGAACAGCATCGTAAAGGGTGAATGAACCTCTTCTATTATTTTTAATTTTATCCATTTTACCCACACTCCCAGATAGATATCTTTAATTTTCCTAAATGATAGGTTGAAGAACTCCTAATAGTAATAGAACTTGAATCAATGTACACGTCTTTATTAGAAGGAACGGTTTCAGTCTCAATAGATTTATCATATCTTTGCTCATAACCACTGGTATCGATAATCTCTATCTTATAATTGAATCCCAAAGAATTTGGATTAAAGTCTTTCTTTATTGTAGTAGAATTTAATCTTTGTACATTGGATGCGTAGAAGACCCCATCAGATTCTGCTATGTAATCATAATTACGAATATTATCCATAAACGAGTCTAGATTCTCTTCTATCCCGTCATTGTACTTTTTCTGTACATATTCATTATGAAAATTGTAGGCACTTACTGTAAAGATAGAAAGGCCGATTATAATTACGATCAAAGCGGGTATATCTGTGAAGAAACCCCCGACACCTTTATTATCTAGTGAAATATTTTTCCTGTTTTTCAAATCTCTAATTGTCTCAGGCCTCACTCAGTACGATTCGTATATCCCGTTATGGAATCTATCTGGGTATCCCATCTTTTCTAAACTGTTTTCTAAATCATCTTCGAAGTCTTTGACCATCACCCTACTCCATCTGTCATCATAGTAACCGTAGCCCATATTGTTAAGTGGTTTGACATAGTGTGGATTTAAGAATTTGAATATCATGTATTCTCCTTCTACTTTACTTTCTAGACCTCTGACTAATTTTGGTAGATCGTTAAAATTCTTTACAGCTATTTCATTACAAACTAGCGATTTTCTCTTTTTTGAAAATAAAGCGTAACCGATCCTTTTTCCATTCTCATATGCTATCTTCAGATTTTTGTTTTTAGGCCAACCACGTGCTTCAGCCATGTCCATAAAATCAGTCTCCCTTACAACTAATCCATACAGTGATTTAACACTATTTTCGTAGGTTTTTCTTATAAAATGAGGATCTCTTTCTTTCTTAAATTCAACGTCTGAATCAACATCATCTACTTTTTTGTATGCTGCAGGGTACTTTAACACATCTCTGTAACCGAGCTTTTTGTACAGGTTATAAGCGACCAGATATTGATCTGTCATCAGAAATGAATATCTAACATCATTTTTTATCATTCTTTTGTGTGCTTCTTTGAATAATTTAGTTGCTACACCCTTCCTTCCTGCTGAAGGTCTTGTGCAAACGTTCCTTATCCCTCCGACCTTTTCTATACCATATTTGGTTTTTAGATGAGGATATAACATTCCGACTGTTCCTAGAACTTTATCTCCTTCTTTGGCATACAGCTCTCCACCCCATTTTGGCAGCCTAGAATCAGAGGAGATCATCCTCTCTATGTGTTCCTCTGAATATGGGTGATCGAAACAGGTCAGGGTCATCTCTGTCATCTGCCAGTCTTCCACTTCGTCGTAATGGACAATCTTCATGATGTTATCTATAATAAAGTAGTATATATATCCGAGGAAGATTGAATACAGTATATATGGGATAAATTACATAAACTTGTACACACATACAAATGTAGGTGGAAAGAAATGTCAAAGGTATATTTCACTGATCTATCGTCTGGGAGTAAAGAAGATAACTTACCACACAGGATAG
>CAZEXI010000084.1:0-6052 GCA_964516805.1 uncultured Thermoplasmata archaeon | reverse complement strand
GGTGATCTCGATTGGCATAATATATCTCGTGAAGATAATCCGCTAGTCACTTTGAGGAAATCAAAAGTCAAAGAGATGATCGACGATTTAAATAGAAGTCCTAAGAGTAAAAAAGAGTTAATAAATGAGTATGATGATATTTTAGAAGATATTGAAAAATTATTGAAACTCGATGTTTTGAAAGAGAAAGATGGTAAAGTGTTTGTCAATTTTACAGTTATCGATGAGAAAGATAACAAGATCATCTTCGATGTTTGTGAGAGGTATGCTTCGTATCTAGCTGATGATTTTCTAGAAAAGAAAAAACAAATATTCGAAGTATTAGGATCATATGAAAATCAAAGAATTGAGGAAGAAAAACTTGCCTTTATGATAATTGGATGTTATCTTCTCGATTGGGGGTCTTTAGAACTGCTCAGTGATTGGGATGTGTGTGATCACAGGAAACAGCAGGCAGGTGATAACGAGTACGTACTCTGGGGAGAGTCAGAGGTAGGAGATAGGCTTAAGGGGGTTTACTGGGGTGGTCATTCTCTTTTCATGGAAAGTTACACATTTCACACCTTTGGAGATCATCATGAATACACTGAACGAAATGCATTTCCAGATATAGCCCATCGATTTTCAAATTTCGATTTTGAGGGAGGAAAAGAATACAGGTCTATACTTTTCGATAAACGGGAAGAGATGCTAGATGATTTGGGAAGGATAATAGATGATATCGGAAAGAGCGGTCATGATGGAAAAAATATCAAGAATAAATGGTCTGATAGAAGTAAATATATTCAGCTATTGAAGAAGTTAAATTATGTAGAGGAAGTTGATGAAATACTGTATCTAAAGATACCTTATTTTACTGAAGAAGATATAGATATGATGCTGGACTGCATGAGACCTTTTATTAAAGTCCTTAAAGAGTGGATTGGTGAAAATATCGACGATATCAAATCAAGTCTTGATGAAACTAGACCTTTGAAGAATGGAGTCCCCTTCGACGAGTACTTTATACAGATATGGCATGTGATCTTCGGACTGACAAATAAAAAACTTGCAGAATCGAGTTTTATTTATGATACCTATCGTGATGGTTCAGATCATGAAGGATATATGCCTGCTCTGGTCAAAGGTGATGTTCTGAATAGAGTCGAGAAAAGATTGATCGATGGATCATTTTAGGTTTTTATCCATCCATTCAAGGTAATCTTCGTTTCCCATCAGTATCTTGTGAGTTATTATCTCAGGAGTTTCGTATGGATGCAGCTGTTTCACTTCTTTTTCTAACTCATCGAACAATGACGCTTTTGATTTTATCAAGAGCATCCATTCTTTTGATCTCTCCGCTTCACCTTTCCAGGTATAAGTGCTTTCTATCGGAGATGTTATCTGTACACAGGCAGCTAGTTTTTTAGATACTAATGATCCTGCTATCTCTTCTGCATCATCTTCATCATCTATCGTTACGAACACCTGTATGAAATCTTCTTCCATATGATCACTTCTATTTTGTTAATTTACCAGCTACGTAAGGAGATATGAACACGGAGACTAGAACTAAAGGCCATAGATGTCCTTTTAATATATTATAATCCTGAAGTAGAGTGGACCAGGAATTCCCCATTATGAAATGACCAAACATGAATTCAAATATTATCGTCAATATCAGCCAAAATGTACCCAGCCATAGACTTTCATGTGATAAAAAAATCATCCCTGATTTAGATATCGATACATAAACGATCATAAATATGAGGACTATTAGAACTATAGAACTTACCGCTCTAGCTAAGAGTGCATTGAATAAAGAATTGTAGAGCGATTCTCTCAATATCCCATTGATTATAGCTAGTAAAACTATTACGAACCAAACCCCTATTGCAAATGGATAAATCTTTGATTCCATGAATATAAGTGTACATTTCTGTTATTTAAATAAGTTTCTATGTGTGACGATATTATTAGAAATCAAAGTTATTTTAAAACCGAGGTAATAAATTAGATCACTCTATATACTCTTTTAACTCTTCGATAAATTCACCCATCTTTTCCAGATAAGTACCCTTCTTCATCTCCTTCTCAGTTATAGATAATGTAGATATAGGTTCAATATCGACCGTTCTAGCCATAGTATTGTACATCTCTGAAGTATCGCCAGATTTAGATGTGCTGAAAAATGCCACATTGTCTATCTTTCTATGATACTTCTTAAGTAAAGTCCTGGTCGCAGGAGGTACATTTCCAGCCCATACTGGAGTGCCTATTAGAATAACATCATAATTCTTTGGTTTATGCTTCACTTTTTCTATACTAGTAGTCTTTTTCTTTAATGAATCCCTTCCTGATTTGATCCAACCAATAATACCTTCTCTTTTCTTTTTATCTTTTATGCTCTCAAGGTCTGCATCCAATCTTTCCGCTAATTCTTTTCCTATCTTTTCAGTATGACCAGACCTAGAGAAGTATATGATTAGAGTTTTCATTAATATTTATAATCGTATTTAATCCTATAAAAAGTTTTTAGACAAGGCCTTTCCTAGATTTGTCAAATTCGATGTCCATAAATTCATTTTGACCTTCATCCCATTTTTCTACAGCCTTTTCCAATCTTTTGACAGCTCTAGACTCCATATTTTTGATGAGCCTTAAACTTTTACAGCCATTTTTTCTCATATTCCCAGACCAGTCTTTACCCTCAACATATCTTCCTCCTGGAATCTGAATGCAAGTCCTATTTTTATTCAAGAAAAAGGGCAGTGGAAAGTATATCCAATTATCCCATATAATCTCTTTTAGGTCCCCGTAATATTCAGCAGCATCTTTTATGTCTTCATCGTCTATCATCTCAGATATCTTTTTAAGGAATAAATGAGCACTTCGCCGTGCATCGTACAGATTGCTGTACATCAAACCATTTACCAACCAGTAGTTTTTATACGTTTCTTTGTCCATATCAGAAAAGGTTTTTTCATCAGAAAGACCCTTTATCCAGGCATCATATGCTGATAACCCATTGGCATATTCATCGAACAATCTGTTTGATTTGAATTTATTAACACTAAAGCTGATCGATTTTTTTACGCTCTCAACTTTATCGGGCTTATAATCATTCTTCTTTAATATAAAAATAATATTTGGAAATCGTTCTGCTGTTACATATCCTTTTACCCTTTCCATATCTTCTTTTTCATGGTAATCTCTCACCAAAAGTCCACCGTCTTGATAACCTGATATAACTCCCCAATCTGGCGCCTTCATTAAATTAAAACCGATCACTGGCCTATCTGAATTTATCTCCTTTTTGATTATTCTCATCATATCATACTTGGGTGTAGAAATCCGTCCGTCCTTGTTAAGAAGCCTATATTTTTCAAGATAATAACCTAAAAAACTTGCTGATTCACTTCTAGAGAACATATCAATCGAAGATGTTGTCCACTCTATGGTATTAAACTGTATGCGAAATGCTGCTCCTGACATCCCCATCAATTCTATATAATCTGTGTTCTCTCCAAGAAAATCCAATGCCGCTTCTAAGGACCCTATGAAAGTACATTCTTTACCCAATTTCAACTCCGGCACTTCAGATAAAACTTTACTATCTATCAATTAGATTAACCCTCCCCTTTATTCTAAATCATATATGAGGGCCCTGCTTAATTAAGGTTACTCTAAATCATTTTTTTTAAAATTTTTTTTAAAGTATCTTCTCTATAGAGAAAGTGGGACCAGCAGGGGAAAAAAAGTGTGAATGTTGGAAGGTAAGGTTGAAGACCTGCTGGCCTTGAATTCCGTTGGTGTTTATTTTATATATATTTTTTTCAAATATATCATTCAAAAGTTTATCGTATATTAAAACCTCTATCATGGACAGGAAAGAATTTACAGAAAATTATCAATCAATCTTCCTCGTAATTTTCTGTATGTTTGCATTCTGGATATCCTGAACATCCCCAAAATTTACCATATTTACCTTCCCTAAGCACCATCTCTTCGCCGCATTCAGGACATATCTTCTTTTCTTCTCCCTTCAGTTCCTGAGCTAAAAAATGATCCTCTAAAGCAAGTTGTGACAATTCATCAGCCTTTACGTTGTTCTCTCTGTAAACGTGTTCGATCTTAACCTGTTTTGAACCTTTGCCTATTAAATCGATAAGCTCTTTTGCTTCCATGTATAGATCTTTAAGATTATCTGAATTAACAGCCCATTCTCCGTTTATTTGTTTCACTACCAACTGTGAATCCATCTTTATGTCTAAAGTTTTAAAATCGATATCAGAATCCTTTATCCATTTTAGAGCCTTTATCAGAGCCATATACTCAGCGTAGTTGTTAGTTACTCGGTCCTCCAAAAGTATGCCGTAATCTTCTCTGATCGTTTTTGAAGCTCTTTTTACCACATAACCATAAGAACCGACTCCACCGTCCTTGCCTCTGTATGCTCCGTCTGTGTGAACCTTGATTGTATCCATCTTAACTAACTCCAATCTTCGATATCTTATACATCAAAGCATATTGTTATAATAATTTACTGAAAAATTCTGTGTTAATTTTATATTTGACTCTTCGATTAGGATAGATAAGTGAGTACGATGAACGAACATAGATTATACGAAACGAGTCCTAATTGGTATTCAGAAGAAGATGAATTCACTCAACCATCAACAATGGCTGCTGACCTAGATATAGAAGATGCAGTCATCTGTTTTGAAGATGATTTCTATAATTTATTGGTAGAAAAGCTTGGTCTAAAACAAGATGCTAATGGTCTTCCTGGTATGTTGAAGGGGAAGTCGGGTGAAAAAGTCGGGGTTTTTAAGAGCTACTTTGGTGCTCCTGCTTCAACTATGCTTCTAGAAGCTCTGATCGCTTCTGGAGTAGAAAGATCATTGATGTTGGGCGAGGCCGGTTCTATAGCACCAAAATGCAGTATCGGTGATGTTTTTATCCCTACTTGGGGTATTAGAGAAGAGGGTACATCCCATCATTATTATCCACCAGAACATGATGTTTCACCTACTAAGGATATAGTTGAAAAAATAGAAAACACCATCAATATCGATATGAAAGAAGGTGGCGTTTGGACCATAGATGCAGGTTTCAGAGAGACGAAAGGAAAGATCAACAATTATGCCCACAGAGGAGTTCTAGGAGTAGAGATGGAATGTACAGCACTTATGGCAGTGGCTGAATATAGACACATAGATTTTGCATCGATCATAGTTATAACCGATGAAGTATTCAGTGATAACTGGATAAGAGACTTTAAAGGTGAAAAAGTTACAAAAAGTAAAGAGGAAATAGTAAAAGGAATAAAGAAATTTTTAGAGAGATGAAAGACCTTTTTCTTTGATGATCAATCAGATAAGTATAAAAAGTAGTTTTATTCTATTTCTATAGAGGGTGTTAGAATGAGTTGTTTGAAAACAAGTAATTTATCTTTTATAATAATTCTATTATAGTACTTTTTATTATAATGGCCATCAACGTGTCCGCTCATAGTCCCTCAGACATGGAGCTAAACTACGATAAGGAAAATAGCGAACTGACTGTCACAATAAGCCATTCTGTAGGCAATGAAAATACTCATTACATCGAAGAGGTCATAATCAAAAAAAATGGAGAAGAGTATGGAAGAGAGACATACAGCAGTCAGCCTGATAATTCTAAGTTCACATACACATATGATTTAGATGTATCTGAGGGAAATTCGATAAATGTAAAAGCGAACTGTAATCAGGGTGGGGATATTGAAAGCACTATAGAGATAACTGAAAAAGGTGTGAAAGAGAAAGACGATAGTTCAATCATACATTTATTTTTAATTATAGTATTTGCAGCTATTACATCATTGATTTACAAAAAGAAACGTAAAAAATTATTTATTAAAGAAATAACATCATTATAATCCGGGTGAGAAAAAAATGTCTAGACGTAATGTAGAATTGATAGAAGAAGCTGGAATAGATGTGGACGAGTTGATCAAGAAACTGATTGACGCAGCAGCTGCTGAGTTCACCACATACTATTATTACACTCTTTTGAGGACTCATTTAAC
>CAZEXI010000083.1:0-6165 GCA_964516805.1 uncultured Thermoplasmata archaeon | reverse complement strand
CTATATTATATATATGATAATCATTGGCAACATATATTGTTTTTGGTAATTTTTTATTTGTGATGCCAACTATATTTTAATAATTTAAGGTTAATCTTTACTGTCTTTTTACATTTTTTAATCCTTTATAATAATGAGGGCACCATTTTTTCAAATTATAGTAATCTGCTCAGATTTAACTTTGGATTACTATATACCAGTCTATAGCTCTATACAAATATATATCTCTATGTGTAACATTTAAATAATAGTAATCCAATATCAGTGGCACTCGATGAGGGTTTAAAATGAAAAAAACAAAGATGAAGATTCTTTCCCTGTCGTTGGCTTTGGCTATGGTAATGATGGCCGTTGCCTTCTCAGGCTGTACAGAGGAAGGAGGATCAACTGAGCAGAAATTAGTTGTTGGTACTACTGATAAAGCAACTACATTAGACCCAGCGGATTGTTATGACTACTTCTCTTCGAACGTTTTGTTCAATACTTGTGAACAGCTTATCAGTTATGAACCTGGTACGACCCAGGTGAAAGGGGTTCTAGCGAAGGATTGGTCTGTAAGTGAAGATAAACTGACATATACTTTCGAACTACAAGAGGGTGTAAAGTTCCATGATGGAACGGAAATGACCTCTAGTGATGTAGAATTTTCTCTTGAAAGAGCCAGAGATATGGGTGGAGACCCAGGCTTCCTTTTGGAGAACATAAAGGACGTAGAAACAGATGGAGATTATACAGTTCATATACATCTTAATCATAAATCATCTCCATTCCTAACAAAACTCGGTTATACCGTGGCATCCATTGTTTCGGAAGAGTCTTACAATACAGAAGAATTCAAACCAACAGAGATTGTTGGAACCGGTCCTTATAAGCTCAAAGAATGGAGACAAGGAGAGCAGGTCAGTTTGAAAGCATTCAAAGACTATTGGGGCGATCAACCCTATGCAAAAGACGTTACAGTAAAGATATATGGTAAATCAGCTAACCTACAAAATGCTATCAAAACCGGTGAAATAGATGTAGCTTACAGGAGTTTTACTCCATTACAAAAAACATCTCTACAAGATAACTCCGACGTCCAGACAAAAGAGGTTGCTAGTCCATATATAAGATATTTAGTCATAAACGTTCAAAGAAGTCCTTTCAAGGATAAAAACGTCAGACAAGCTATTGCTAGTGCTCTAGATAGAGGCGATATAGACGAGACAGTATATAAAGGAGATGTCGAACCATTATATTCAATGATCCCTAACAAGATGTGGGGCCATGAATCAACATTTGAAAGATACGGTACTACCGCAGATATATCAGGTGCTCAAGAACTTCTTCAAGAAGCTGGCTACTCCGAAGATAACAAACTTAAGATGAATCTGCACTATACTACCACTCACTATGGTCCTCTTGAGGACTCGCTTGCTCAGGTAGTCAAGAGTCAGATTGAAGAAACAGGAATGGTTGATGTAACTTTACAGAGCGCTGAATGGTCTAGATATACTGAAGACATGGTAGCAGGTGATATGGGATGCTTCTTATTAGGATGGTATCCTGATTATTTCGATCCTGATGACTATATATCTCCATTCTTGACTACATCTGGTGCAAAGTCACTTGGTTCATTCTATAATAACACAGAAATGAATAACTTGATCCAGGAAGAACAGGAACTCATAGATCAGGACGAAAGAACTGAAGTATTTAGTGAAATACAAGATCTCTTAGCAGAAGACTGTCCATATATACCGATCTATCAGGGAACTCAATTCGCTGCCTTCGGTAAAAATGTCGATCCTGACAGTGTTATACTAGGACCTGTACAGATATTCCGGTACTACATGATAAAGAAAGATGGCTGGGAAAGATAGTATCTAGCCAAAAAAACACCTTTTTTATTTATTTTTCAATATAAGATAAAACCTATTAGTTAATAAATTAGCACAAAACTTATTATGAATTAAACTGTTAACGATTGAAACTTCCATAAGCACTCAAAGGAGTGAAATTGATGGCAAAAAAATCCGGATTAGGTTCATACATATTGGTCAGGATAATGTTGATGATACCTACTATTTTGATATTATTAACAATGGTTTTTATAATTTTGAGAGTCGTTCCTGGTGACCCCGCAACTGCTGCTTTGGGAACCAAAGCATCTGAGGAGAGACTTGAAGCATTACGGGCTAGACTGGGAACGAATCAACCTATATACATGCAGTACTTAGATTATGTAGCTGGCGTTTTCCAAGGCGATTTAGGAGAATCTTTCATATACAGACAGCCTATGTGGCCTCTCATTGTACCGCGTCTTATGGCTACTTTCGAATTGGCTATTTACTCATTCTTATTTGCTATCGGTTTAGGTATTTTAATCGGTCAGGGTGCAGCAAAAAGACGGGGTACAGTTTGGGATTTCTTCGGAAACTTATATGGGATAGTGATTTATGCCTTCCCCATATTCTGGCTTGGGATGCTTTTTATCCTGTTGATCAGTGTTAAAGGAGGTTATCTGCCGTCTTCAGGGCGGTTTACAGGAAGAGTTTCGCCTCCTAATTTTGTCACCGGTATGTATACTGTGGATGCTCTGTTAGAAGGAAGTATAAATAAATTCCTTATAGCTTTGAAATACCTTGCTCTACCTGTCTTTACACTAGGGCTCTATATATCAGGGATCTTCGCAAGGATGACCAGGACTAATATGCTTCAAACTTTAAAAGCCGATTACGTAGAAGCAGCAAAGGCTAGAGGTATCAAAGATAGAAACGTAACAATGAATTATGCTTTTAAAAATGCTTTGATCCCCATCTTTACATCCATCGGTTTACAATTCGCTTTAACAATGGCTGGTGCAGTACTAACTGAACATACATTCAATTGGCCGGGCATGGCGAATTATTTGGTCTATAGTGTTCTTAATGCAGATTACATAGCAGTACAGGCTGTAGCTACAGTGTTTGCATTTATCGTGGCTATAACAAGCATAGTGATAGATGTTGTAAACGCGTTTATTGATCCTAGAATAAGATACTAATGTTGTGATACTGTGAATATGAAAAAGATGATGAAAAAAATAAAGAATAATAGGTCTATACAAACCCTAAGAGAAGAGATTTTTACTGTTTCAGGGTATAAGATCATAATTGGTCTAATCATAGTATTCATCTATGTAGGGATGGCTATCTTTGCACCCTACATAACTCAACATGATCCTGAAAAATATCACCAGGATCTAACACTAAAAACCCCAAGTTCTGAACATTGGTTTGGAACTACTTACATGGGTAGGGACCTGTTCAGTAGAGCTATATATGGAAGCAGGATTGCTCTCACAGTTGTTCTATTAGCTACTGCTGCAGCGATGTCAGTGGGGATACCGTTAGGCTTGATATCAGGTTATTTAGGTGGAAAGGGAGACCGGGCCCTGGTTTTAGTGATGGATGCTATGTATTCGTTCCCCAGTATCGTACTAGCCATCTTGGTCGTTACAGCATTAGGTCGTGGTATCACCCCGGCGATAGCAGCCGTCAGTGTAGTTTATGTCCCACAGTACTTTAGGATAATCAGGAACCATGTAATGTCTGTTAAAGAGGAAGTGTTTGTCAAAGCTGCAAAGGCTATTGGTTCGCCAGGCAAAGATACTATCTTGAAATACATCTTGCCCAATGTATCACAATCAATCCCAGTTGTTCTCACTTTGAACGCAGCAGATGGGATTCTAACTTTAGCTGGTCTAAGTTTCTTAGGTTTAGGGATAAAACCACCGACTCCCAGCTGGGGTTATGACCTAAACAGAGCATGGAACTTGATGAGTGTTACGGGATCATATCCTCAGGTATGGTATTACTCACTCATCCCTGGTATTTTCATAGTAACTTTGATAATCGGTTTCACCTTGGTAGGTGAAGGTCTAAATGACATCCTCAATCCACAACTAAGGGAGGGTAAGAGAAGATGAGCAGTGAAGAATTGACTATGGAAGTTAATAATCTAAACACCTTCTACAATCATTCTATTAAAGGCCAAGAGATCAAAGCCGTTAGAGACGTTAGTTTTAAGATCAAAAAAGGTGAAATCATAAGTCTAGTAGGAGAGAGTGGCAGTGGAAAATCTACCATCGGGATGTCTATCTTAAATCTATTACCAAAAGGAACCTTAGTTGAAGGCGAGATCTTACTGGAAGGAAAAAATCTGCTAGATCTTGGTAAAGAAGAGATAAGAGATATCAGAGGAAAGGATATTTCAATGATATTTCAGGATCCTATGGGAAGACTTAATCCGCTTATGAGTGTTAAAAATCACTTCATTGAACTCCAGCAAGCACATGAGGACATAAACAAAGAGAAAGCTGTTGAAAGAGCCATTGATGTGTTGGATGATGTGGGAATCCCACCTAATAGAATAGATGATTATCCTCACGAGTTCAGTGGTGGTATGAGACAGAGGATAATGATAGCGCTCGCTTTAGTGTTCAATCCTAGATTACTCATAGCCGACGAAGCTACCACCTCTTTGGACGTAGTTGTTCAATCACAGATTCTCAGGTTGATGGAAGATCTTGTAAAGGAATACGATGTTTCTGTTTTGAATATCACTCATAACTTAGGAGTAGTCGCTGAGATAAGTGATCGAGTAGGTGTCCTATATGGTGGAAAGCTTGTAGAAGTTGGAACTGCGGATGAGATATTCCACGATCCTCAACACCCATACACTAAAGGTTTGATAGATTCTGTGATCGAACTAGATAGTAAGGATTTAGCTTGGATCGACGGAGTTCCACCTGATCTTTCAAATCCTCCAAAAGGATGTCCATTTCATGAGAGATGTAATGTAAAAGGAGAAATGTGTGATAAAAAATATCCTATAGAAATTGGTGTTTCGCAAACTCATAGAGCATCATGTCATAAATTAACATCGGAGAGCTGATAATTTTGACTCCAAATAATGAAGATAAAAAAGAAATCAAGCTCTGGGCTAAGGATTTAAAGAAATATTTCCAAACTCAGAAAAATCCTATAAGAAAATTAATTAAAGGAAATATATTTGTCAAAGCAGTCGATGATATCAACTTTGAAATTAAACAGGGTGAAGTATTCGGTATCGTTGGCGAGAGTGGAAGCGGAAAGACGACTGTAGGTGAAAATGTACTGATGCTCCAAGAACCAACGGAAGGTGAACTGTACTACGAGATCAGTAATAAAACAAAACAGGAAATATTAAAAGCGGAAAGGAATAATAATCAGGAAAAATTGGATAAAATCAACGATGAATATTCATTAAAATATAGAGAAAATCTACGAGAATTAAGAAGCGATATACAGATGATTTTCCAGGATCCAAGCGCTTCTCTAAACCCATCGATGACTGTGTATCAAATAATAGCACATCCTGTTCAGATTCATAATATGGCGAGTAGTAAAAAAGAAGAAAGAGAGATAGTACACAACATGATGGATGAAGTAGGTCTTTCTCCTCCATCAAGATTCGATAACGTTTATCCTAGAGATCTTAGTGGCGGTCAAAAACAAAGAGTAGTAATAGCAAGAGCGATGGTACTTAATCCAAGTTTCATAGTTGCTGATGAACCTGTGGCTATGCTCGACATGTCGATCAGAGCAAAGATTCTCAAACTGCTTATGAATCTTAAAGAAGAGTTTGATCTGACCTTTTTGCTGATAACTCATGACCTGGCGACTGCAAAATTTGTGTGCGATAGGATAGCGATAATGTATCTAGGTAAGATAGTTGAAATTGGTGATGCACAAGAGATATTCCAGAATCCAAAGCATCCTTATACAAAAATATTACTGGATACTATACCTAGAGCTGATCCAAGAAAGAAAAGTGAGAGAAAAAGCATCCCAACTAGAGAGATACCCGATCCTATCAATCCTCCCAAAGGATGTAGATTCCATACCAGGTGTTTAGAATCGACTCCTGAATGTGGTTGGAGTCCTGAAGACTTAAAAAGTTTCATAGAGATCAATCTACTCGATATCTTTACGGAAGAAGAGATAGAGGAATACAACATCGAGATGGAGATAAAGGACGAAGAGAATGCATTATTGATACCACATTTCCCAGATATATGGGATTTTGTTAAAGAAACCATCAACGAGGGAGAAGAAGTTTGGGTGGATGCTATCAAAGAATGGGATACTGGTAACTATAAAA
>CAZEXI010000082.1:0-6389 GCA_964516805.1 uncultured Thermoplasmata archaeon | reverse complement strand
GGAACATCTTACAGATGCTCTGTGATGAGGAAAAGATGTCGGTCCACGAGATAGCTGATAGGTTGGATCTGACGGAATCTTCAGCTTCAAAGCATCTCAAATTGCTGTACGATCTGGGCTTGGTGGAGTACGAAAAAAAACCACCTGAGAAATTTTACTTTCTAAAGATCGATGAGATAAAAGAGATGTTCGAGATATATGATAAGGTCGCAGAAAAGATAGAATAGGTGAAAAAGATGAAAGTTGTAATAATAATGGGATCGAAGAGTGATATGGATTGGTCAGAGCAAATAGCAGATACATTGGACGAACTGGAAATAGAGAGCGTGATGAGGATCGCTTCAGCTCACAAAGTACCGTTCAAAGCAGTAGATATAATAAATGAATATAAAGATGAACAGGTTGTTTACATAACAGTCGCAGGTAGGAGCAATGCACTGAGTGGATTCGTTGATGCTCAGACAGAAAAACCAGTGATAGCATGTCCACCTTACAGCAGTAAGTTCGCAGGTGCGGATATATTCTCAAGCTTGAGGATGCCTTCCGGTGTATGTCCGATGGTAGTCATGGGGACAGAACAGGCAGGATTGGCTGCAGCTAAGATGTTAGCTCTTACTAACGAAGATTTACAGGAAAGGATCAAGGAATATCAGGAAGAGAATAGGAAACAGATAGACAAGGACGATAAAGAGGTAAGATAGAATGGGAAGTGTGAAGGATCTAGAGATAATAAAAGAGCCTACAGAAGATGAAGAAGGCGTAGGAGTTTTCGAGTTTAGTGATAGGTACAGCGTTTTCGATTATGGCGAGATGCCTGATCAGATCGAAGGAAAAGGAGCTGCACTCTGTTTGATGGGTGCCTACAATTTCCGTAAGCTGGAAGAACAAGGGATCAAGACTCACTTGATCGATTTAGAAGAAGATAACAGGATGAAGGTCAAGGTAGTGAACGTTATCACAGAAGGTGAGCCTGAGGAGTTCAAGAACATGATGGTACCTCTAGAGATCATCTATCGTAACTATCTTGGTGAAGGCAGTTCAGTGTTCAGAAGATTGGACAAAGGTAAGATAGAACCCTCTGACCTCGGTTTAGATGAATATCCAGAAGTTGATGCCAAATTAGATCCACCGATCATAGATTTCAGTACTAAATACGAGAAATTTGACAGGTACTTCAAGAACTTGGATGAAGTCAAAGATCATACTGGATTCGAAGATGATATGATCGATCTGATAAAAGAGAAAGCAGTAAAAGTAAACGAGTTCATCAATGAAAGAGCTAGAGAATTAGGATGGAAACATCTCGACGGTAAAGTGGAGATGGCTTTAGATAAAAACGGAGAACTGATGTTAGCTGATGTGCTTGGTACACTAGACGAAGATAGATTCGAGTACAACGGTGTGAAACTCAGCAAACAGATGCTCAGGAACTACTACAGAGGTGGAGAATGGCACGAGAAAATAGAAGAGGCCAAAGAGAAAGATTTGCCAAAAGAAGAATGGCCTGAACCACCACGATTACCAGAGGAATTGATCACCTTCGTATCAGACATGTACAAGGCCGCAGCCAACGAGTGGACCGGAGAGGAGCACTTCGACGTGAAGAGCGTCGACGAGCTCATAGAAGAGGATTACGAAGAGCTCAAAGGATCTGGTCTGATCCAGTAAAAACCTTTTTTATTTTTCTATATTCGTTTTCAGATGATCATTTATATCATCTATAACTCTCTCTTTTTTCGGAACTCGATTCATCAGATTATCTAGATCTCTTTTCCAACCCTCGTCTGTGATATCGTACTCATCGATTATTTTTTCAGGTTTTTTTGATATCATATCTAGCTCTTTGAATTTTTTTTCTAAGATGTCTAGATCGATCTCGATACCTTTTTCGAATAAAAACCATATATCATAAAGGTCTCTTGGCACCTTCCTTTGTACCAACGATCTGAATTTTTCTGCCAATATCTCTTCCTCTTTCATGGACATGATACTGTATGTGCCTACGTCAGAGTATCCTTCGATTATGGTTTGCCAGGAAGGATCTTTATAAACTTCGTGTTTTGATATATCTATCTGTAGAGATCCTTTAGAGAGTTCAGTTCCACTGTAAAGAGGACCTTCATATCTGATCTTAGCAAGAACGACATCTTTTCTATCATCAAAATGCGATATATCAGCATCTATACCAGTTTTTTTTAATCCATTTATACCTTTTTTAAGGCCGAATTCAGCATCACCTTTTATCAAATTGAAGTCTAGATCCTCTGAAAAACGATTCAGACCATGTACTTTTCTCAGACATGTACCACCTTTGAATATAAGATCATCATCTTTCAGGAAGATGTGTTTTAACACGATGCTCTGGATGTAATCCAGCTCTAGAATATGAAGGGGAACATTTTCATCATGCAGATCTCTTAGCTGAGTTTTTGTCAACATACTTTATAACCCCACATTATCGATGATATTCCATCTTTTGTTTATTTTACCTTCTTCTTTCTTTGGATCTAACGGGATCGGAGACATGGATTTATGTTTTTTCAATTTATTTAGATTAGCATCTAGGTCTGTACTTTCCATGATATAACCTAACCTGGAATTTAGTGCTTTATTATCTATCTTTAAAGCATATCTTACTATCTTTTCTTCATCTATATCAGCTTCCTTCAGGGAGTCCTTTATCTGCTGAAAACCACCAGAATAGTGTGGATATAGGATGCAATCTATGAACAATTTTTCTGGTTCAGCTACAACCAATCTATTGTCTGATGTATAACCGAAGAAATGTTTTGTCTTGACAAACTTGATCTTCTGATCCTGTACAGAAATATCGTCTTTATGAACAGAAGTCATTATGAAAACGGTCATAGGTACTTGGGTAGTGTATCCATATTTATGTAGTCCAGACCATAGAGAAAGGTATGATGGTTCAACTATGTGTGTAGCTATATCGTAGATGTCCATTTCTTTTAAATCTTCAACTGAGATGTATTTCCCTTTCTCTATCCTTTTAATTATGTCTTTGTTCTGCATCCTGCTCAGTATACGGTAGATATTTTCTCTTGATTCATATAATATATTCGAGGCATCTATAGGTCTGAAGATGATTAGATCTCTTCTAGATAATTCATCTAACAGTTTTCTTTCCCTTCCGGAGATCCCTTTATAACTCATTAGTCTAACCTCTCAATATGTGAGAGAATAGCTTAATGATATATATGAATTTTCATGATTAATCGAATCATTAGAGGTACTCAAAAGATAAATAGAATATAATTTGTTTTTAGATTATACCAGAGAGTGATTGGTGTTATACATGAGTTCAGATAAGGAAAAGATATACACGATCCAAAAACACGATGCGTCAACTCTCCATTATGATCTGAGGCTAGAGAAAGATGGAGTTCTGAAGAGCTGGGCTGTACCAAAAGGACCTTCTGAGGATCCATCAGATAAAAGATTGGCTATCGAAACGGAAGACCACGATCTCGATTACGCTGATTTTGAAGGAAAGATAGAAGAGGGAGAATACGGTGCTGGTGAAGTCGAGTTGTGGGATGAAGGTACCTATGAAGAGATCAAGTGGGAGGAGAACGAGATAATCGTGGATATTCACGGAGATAAGCTGGATGGTAAGTACGTTCTGATGCGTTTCAAGCCCGAAGAGGAGCCGGAGAACTGGTTGTTCTTTAAAAAGAAAAGTTAGAACATTATTCTGATTCATTGGTTATTATTAACATACACGATCAAATCAAAATATCTCTAGCCTTTTGGGGTGTTAATATTTCAACTTCATCACATTCTATGTCATGAAATTCGTTATCACTGGTAATCAGATAGTCAATATCTTTTAACATAGAACAAGCTAATATTGGAGAATCCTTTTTGCTGATTTTCTTCTTAGCCTTCTCTAAATATTTTTCATATTCCTCAACTTTCTTTAACTCACATTCCGAGATAAACATATCAAGTTCGAAAAGGATATCTTTCTTTCTATCTTTAGAAAATGTTTTTTCAAAGTTTCTTTTCAATTCTTCCTCTATATAATCTGTAACGACTATGGTATGTTTTTCCATCAAAGATTTAACCATCTTGTTTTCTTTTTGAGGAAAAGCTATAGCTGAATACAATGTGGATGAATCTATCAAGACCCTCATCTAATTAACCCTCAAACATTTCTTTGTAAATTTCTCCTCTGATTTCTTTTCCACTTTCTATCAATTCCCTTGCATTGATACCTTCTTCCTCACATATCTTACTCATTTTTTCTAAAGAATAGATCATCTCTGCTTTCCTGACTGCGTCTCTGATGAAGTCAGACCTTGAATGAAATTCACCTTCTTTTACGAGAGTATCAATCCTATCAAGTTCTTCTGGTGGAAACCTGACTTGAACTGATTTCATCTTTGACATATTCTGTAATTGTAAATAATCACATATATATTTTTTTGAAGTCATAAGAGAAGCCCTCTGTTATAGAAAAAAGTAGTGAGTAATAGTTAGTTGCCTCACTTGATAGGCACGTAGATATCAAGTTCAGACTCCTCTGACTCGGGTTCGAAGCGATCGTCGTACCATTCGTACTCATCTGCATCACCGTACTCATACTCTGAGTTGGGTAACCATTCTCTGTATATCTTGTCATAAGTTTTGGGAAGTTCAGCTAGTGTTCCTTTATGTGTGAATTTGGCGAAATTCCCTCCTTTCACGTGCCTGTAAGTCATACCTTCAGGAACATCCTCTATCTCATCGACCACTGCTCCAGCTAAGTGGAACATGAGCATATCACCTTCCATATTCTCCATCTCGAAGGAAACACCAAGCCATACTTCTGGTTCGCTCTTGTTCTTTATCTCGTCTTCTCTTTCTGGACACAATCTCTCCCATAATTTTGGTATGAGATTACATTTATGAGTCGTCAAGGTCTGATATCCTACGACTTCCATATCATCCATCTCTACTATCTCTGGTTCCATCTTTATTCACCTTTGATTAGATGAGGTGCTTTGATTATATAAAATAGTATTATGGGGGTTAGTGAAGATCGTAAAATTAGAAGATTTTATATGTATTAATCTAAGTTAATTATAAGGTGATCATGATGAAGAAACTCACGGATATCAGTGGAAATGAGATCGTAAGTAAAGATGGGAGATTGATGGGTAACCTCAAAGGTTTCACATACAATTCTGATTACAAGGTAGGTAAGTTCATATGTAAGATGAACAAGGATGTGTTAGAGGGTCTTAACAAGAAAAAACCTATCTTTTCTTCAGTAGTATTAGGTGCTTCGACTAAATTGATAGATGCATTCGAAGACAATATGATCCTGAAAGTATCATTCGATAATATGGAAAAATATTTCAAAGAGGTCGATGAAGCTCCCAGACTTTCCTCTGTAATCGGTCTGGAGTTATCTGGAAAAGACGGTAGAGATGTTGGGACGGTCGGTGATGTGATACTCGATAATGAAGAATGGGATACTCATTTCCTGCTGGTGACTTTAAAGAAGGATATCATCGAAACGCTGGATATCGAAAAGTCATTGTTGTCTAAGACAAAATTGGGTATCGCTATGGATCATATCGAGAGTATAAGCGATATCATCATACTGGATAAATCCGCGGAGGAGATGGGAGAGATCATAGAGAGTGAGCCTATCAAGAAGATCAAGTAGCGAAAGTAAGGTCATCTAGATTCTCTTTTGATCCATTCCTTGAGAAATGGATCCACGATATCGTCCTTGTACAGTATCCCTTTACGTTCTAGACTCTTTAAAGATCTCTGGACATGAGAGTTACTCTTGAGCTCGTACTCCTTTATCGTTTGTTGAGAGTATGGGTTTTCATCATTAGCTACTGCTTCTAAGGTCCTCCTTTGTACTGCACTGGTGATGTTGTTCCATACTTCTTCTATGTAGATATCGTTCTCAATCATTATGTCCAACAGTTCGTTCATGGATTCGAAGGTTTGTCCGGACCTTTTCTTGTTCCAAAGTTCGAAACAGAGTTCTTTAGTCCTCATGGGGTGTCCTTCAGTGAAATCCAGTATTTCGTCGATCAATGATGCTTTGACATCTATATCCGTGCTCTCGAATCCTCGGATGATGTAGTCCTTGAAACTCTCTTCTGGTATGCGTTCTAGTTCCATGATCTTAGTCGATTTGAAGAAAGGCCTGTCACCGCTCTCGAACATCTCTTTGAGCATTTGTACCTGAGATCCGCTGAATATGTATGTGACTCGATCCTGCTCCTGTATGATTGATCTGAACAGTCTCTGCAGTTTGTCACCGTTGAGAGTTCTTATCCTCTGGAACTCGTCCATTGCTATGATTATGTCTGTGTTTTTCTTTTCCGCTACCTTCTGGGGGAACTGTAATGCTTTTTCCA
>CAZEXI010000081.1:0-6485 GCA_964516805.1 uncultured Thermoplasmata archaeon | reverse complement strand
GATGGAAAAAGGTCACGAGGGACCAGTACCAGTATCTCTGCTTTTCAGTAAAGGTCTACGATATTTTACTGAGAATGGAGTGCTTGGTGATCCAACTAAAGGAAATTCAGAAGGTGGTAAAATCATATTGAAAAAACTGTCTCAACACATCTCTAAACAGATAAAAGAGGAAAGAGAGAAGATAGAGTAAACTAACAAAGATCCACAGTTTCAAATCTTTCATTACTAAAATGAAAAATCTTTTAAATTATCAAATTTATTTTTACTTTGAGCCTTAGGAGGGAAAAACGATGAATGGATACGATGTAGAGGTTATGAAGAAAAACCCGATATAGATTATTATAGAGAATATTTACAGAAGGTATCTACAAATTCTTGGATAGCTTATGATGATGGTAAACCCGTTTCATACCTTCTTATAGGAGAATCAAGTGACGGTGCATACGTTATACACGATGATGAATCAATAAACATAAACGGAGCTTACACGAAAGAGGAGTACCGAGGGAAAAGGATCGGTACAAAACTTCTATCGAAAGCAGTTGATTGGGCTGGAAAAAATGGATACAAGAGGATAACCACTGACTTTGAACCTGAGAATATACTAGGTAGAAAATTCTGGCTTAAAAACTTTGAACCCGTCTTTTATTCTATGGTAAGAAATGTTGATGAGATAATAGCATGGGCAAATGCTAGGAGGGATCTCAAGGATATATGGTAGTCAATCACTATCTTCTTTTATTCTCTTATTTCTATAATATCTCTTTTCAATCTTCAAAGTCCTTTTAGTGCAGAGAATAAACAACACCACCTTCAACAACTTTGAAATCCTTTCTCTCTTTTATCATAGACATATTTCTAAATCAAATGTATATATTAGTAGTTTTTTTCACAATATTCGAACAAACATTATGAGTTAAGAGAAATAATTCTAACCTGAACTGCTAAACCCTCATGATTTGTTTCCTTCACATATAAGCGTCCTTGCTCAATACGTCCGCCAACTTGTTGCTTTTTCTCTCTACTTTTACAAAACTAACCTTTTCAAACTTGGTGATTAGCTTCCTTACTCTCTTACACAGCGGTTTTAGATTTTTACTTCTGACATGAAAGATACCCTTTATCTGATTGATAACAATCTTGTGATCACCTTTAACTGTGACTCGGTCTATATGTGGCATGTAATTTGATATGTACTCTAATGCCTTCATCACTGCAGTATATTCTGCTATATTGTTGGTAACTAATTCCCTATTTATTTTACCGTTCCTCTGGACCTCTTTGTTGCCAATCTTTATGACAAAACCGAAACCTCCTTTGTTATCCTTTTCGGACCCATCAAACTCTACTATCGCATGATGGGGACTTTCTTCTGCAGTATAGTTAGATTCGTAATTTCTATATTTATTCTCCTCTTTTCTTTCTTTGATTATGGAGCGGACTTCTTTCTTTATCCGCTTAAAATTGGTGTCTGCATTCAATGCTTCCAGCATGATCTGTTCAGCCATCTCCTCAGCAGTCATGTAGTCACTAATATCTTCCTTTCTAGCCATCTGTAAGGCTAGATTTCCAGCAGCATTACTCACCATCTAAATACAACCTCCTCGAGAGAAAAAGCTTTCATAGAAAAGTACAGCACACTAGATATGTCTTCATCCTTGCGTTCAACATACCTTTTAAACATCCATATATAGTAACGTGGATTAAGTATATAGAATTTCTGTAAGTTTATTTAGTCTGTTAGTTCTCTCTTCTATTATCATTCTTTAACAACATAACCAACTTACATCATCATCTCTTTCACATATTCTTACTCAATCTATAAATTTTTGAATCATAATAGTTCTTTCTTATGTATATAGAAAGTTGTTAACATGATCCCAAGGATAAATATTAGTATTGTGAAACCCGAAGTTCCACCATTCTTATTTTCTACATTTACTGTTGTTTTATCTGTATCTGTATTACCAGATATATCGGTAACAGTAAGTGTCACTTTGTACTCACCTTCCTTACCGAAGGTGTGATTGACTACTTTGCCTCTCTTAACCATTCCATCGTTGAATTTCCATGTATAATTGACCAATTCTTCGTTGTCTTCAGAATTTGAAGCATCAAATGTGATCTCGTTATCTACCGATACTGTTCTGTTTTCACCTGCTTTTGCGCTAGGTTTTACTAAATCTATTTTTCTTTTGGCTGATTTTGCTCCCTCACCTTGTTCTGTCAACGCACTAACACGGTAATAATAGATTTGATCTTCAGCTTTTTTATCGATATAGGATGTATCCTCTGTAACGGTATAAAATTCTAGAGAGTCAGATGAAGTACCTCTATAAATCTTGTACTTCCTTACACTATCATCTGGAGAATCCCAGGTTAGAGACGCCTTATCTTTACAAATAGATGTTTTGAGGTTGCCTGGAGCGGTAAGTTTGATCGCTCTAGATCGTCCTAATGCATACAACTTCCTGCTCCTGGTACCAAAATATATGGTCTCATTGTATCCAATGGTCGGTGAAGAATTTATCATACCTCTAACAGTAATATTCCACTTTTTTACACCGTTAGGATTGAATGCATGCATGGTACCGTCCCAAGAACCAACGTAGATCGTTTCATTACCACCAATCACTGGTGATCCAGTGATCGAAGATATATATGATTCGAGATTTTGTTTCCATAATAAGGTTCCTTCAGCATCTAATTTTATCAATTTTGGTTTCTTTTCTTCAATATATCTAGATCCAAAGTATAGATTTCCATCTCTGCTTATAGCCGGTGATGTATAAACGCTTGTATCCGTTCTTTCTGAGTAGGTCCATTTCTTTTCTCCTTCAGGGGTAACAGCTACAACTTCGTTTCCTCCCAGATATATGTTACCATCGTCGTCAATCACAGGAGAATTTGAGATATAAACACCTACATCAAGTGACCATTTCAATTCTCCATCTTTTTCTATAGCAAATAGTGTACCTGAATAGGTACCAACATATATCGTTCCATCTTCACCTATCGCTGGAGATGATGATATCTTACCTGCATCGAAACTCCATTTCTCTGTACCATTAGGATTCAAAGCATATAGATAACCACCTTTAGAACCAAAATAAATAGTGTCATCATAAGCTATAGTTGGAGATGATACTACCTCACCCTCTGTCTCAAATTTCCACTTTTGTTCTCCATCTGAATTCACCGCATAAAAATTACTATCTCTTGATCCTACATAGATAGTACCATCGCTTCCTATAGCGGGAGTCGACTTCACTCCTCCATAAGCACCAAAACTCCATTTATAAGTACCATCACTGCTGAAAGCATACAAATCTCCAGCACCTACGTATATCCTACCTTTATCACTTATGACTGGTGATGATTCTATTTCTCCCATCATACTGATATTCCATTTTTCATCTCCATCCACATCAACTGTATCGATTGTACTTCTACCTTTATGCTTAGGTCCTCCTCCATACATCGGCCATGGTGATTCTGAAGAGGAGACCTGAATATTAACAGATGCATTTACTAATGTGAATGAGAAAACAGTCAATATAATTATAACAACAACACATGGGCTTACCTTTCTATTCATTAGACCACTCAATAGGCCTAAAAAACCAGTTGATTATTAAATATTTTTTGCCTTAATATATTACGATTTCAAAAAATACTAAATTGATTGTAAACTGATCTTTATTTTCTAAATAATTATTTGTGTGTTATTAGATTTATTTATAGTTATTGCTAAATAATCAATAATTTAAAATATGAGGGTGTTCCACTAATCTATTGTAAATGCCCAACCCCGCAACTCACTTGATATACGGTTATCTCGCTTCAAAAAACCTAACGGACAAGAAGAAATTGATATTTATTGGACTTCTGACTTCTGTAATAGTGGATATTGATGGACTCCACATCCCTGGATTAGAACATCATGGATTAACTCATACCCCATTTTTCATCCTTATAGTTAGTGCAATTATTCTCTTAATTACGCGTTCTAAACTACTTTTTGAATTATCTTTAGTCAATATGATGATACACATAAGTCTAGATACCGTAGCAACTGCAATACCCATAATGTGGTTTTATCCGCTTTCCACATATGGGTTTGCTTTAGGTATGTATTTACCTATGTCCATAATGTTCGCAATTAAAATAAGCCTATTCGTGATTCCTGTATATTATCTAATACGCAAATATAAAGAAGAAGAGATCGATCCAATAGAATTATACGAATACCTAAAACGGAAAATAGGGACTGTTCAGACTTATGCTATGATCTCATTTTTCTCAGGTTTAACATTATACATTTGGATAGTAGATTATATACTGGAATTACTTTAACATCAGATTCCTCTGTAAAATTTTTAATAATACTGCTGAAAAATATTTTTATATGGTTAGATTTCCTTTAACATATTGGTGATTATATGGAAGACGATGAAAAAACAATATTTCCTCTCTCAGACGAAGATAAAAAATTCATCATTTCATTCTTGGGCTCAGTAGGTGAGATAGATGCCATGAAAAATATACTCAGAGGAAAGAAGCTGACAAGATCGATTCCTCAGTTTGTTATATGTAGAACTGCAAAAAAAAGACCGGAACTGATCCTAGAAGGTTATGATTTTGCAAAGGTAAAAGGGAGTGAGATTTTCCATTATCTGCTTCAAAACGAAGATGTACAGGAGTTATTTATGAAAAAATGATCAATATTTTCTTTTATTTTCTTTAAAAATACTCAACACTTATATAGTATCAAAATCAGCTTTTTAAATATTCTACAACTACTTTAAAAAATTGAGGGAAATGTGTCCAAGCTATATTCTTTTGTTTATCTATTTCTCGTGTGGGTGCTTTCACTTCTGTAATAACAGCGTCTTTTCTATATGATTCAAGTGCAAATATACCACAAGTGCAAAATCCGTCCAATTCCAGACTTTGAGCCAGTTCTTTCGTCAAAGCTCGATATCCTGTTCCTGTGTCAAAAGTATCTACTTTTAACTGAGCGATCTTAGAAAGAAACCTCTCTGAAGGTCTAGGTATTATTTCTCTACTTCCAAAAACCAGGTCAGCTTCACCATGCTCTATTGGCTCTATCATATCAGGTATAAAAGAGGGATCATGTTCCCCATCCGCATCTAACGTGACGATAATATTTCCAGATGAGTGTTTAAAACCTTTTTTGATCGATCCAACATAACCTAGATTACTATCATTTCTTAAAACTTTAGCATATTTTTCAGCAACATCTGCTGTATCGTCGGTGGAGTTATCATCGATTATGATGACTTCATCCACATACTTCTTTGTCTCTTTAAGGACTTCCTCTATTCGACTACCTTCGTTATATGCAGGTATTACGGCAGTGATCATCCCTCTACAACAGTGTCTATCATCTTAATAAGTTGTCGTTTTGCATGCGCACCTACTTTTCTATCTATCTCTTCAGTGCCATTGAACATCATAAAAGTAGGTACGCCCTGGATATCAAATTCGTCTCTCAAACTGGGGTTTTGATCCACATTTGCTTTCAATACCTTGATATCTTCCCTTTCTTCTTCAAGTTCACCAACGACTACTTCACTCCTTTTACAGGCAGTACACCATGAAGCCCAAAAAAGGACGAAAACGGGTTTGTTGGATTTTTCGATCTCCTCGTGAATGTTGGATGCGTTTACTTGCATGTCCACCTCACTCCGTATCTAGTCTTCCTTCGTAACCTTCGTGTTCCTTCTCTCCAGGTTTATATTCTTCCAAAACCCCGGATTTCTTCTTCTCTCCAGACCATCTAGTCACAGGCATTATCACGTGTTTTTTCTCCTCTATTCTTTTCTTGATATGGTCCTGGGTCAGAAGGTCAAACATCCTTTCAACTTCCTTCTCCATAGGTACTGTAGGTTTGAATCCATGTTCCTGTGGTAGCTTCTTCGATACCACTTCAAATGGATGCTTCTCTGCTTC
The DNA here is from genome assembly GCA_964516805.1 of uncultured Thermoplasmata archaeon. GTDB lineage: Archaea > Thermoplasmatota > Thermoplasmata > Halarchaeoplasmatales > Halarchaeoplasmataceae > CAYSTL01. The sequence continues at coordinate 509 of CAZEXI010000081.1, read as the reverse complement.
AACTCTTGGGTTCTCTAATCTCTGGATACTTGTATCCATGTCAAATTCTTCATTAGCAACTGTTGCAACTGTTTCTGCTACATCCTTGATCTTATGTAATCCTGAGACCTGATTGACAACATCGTACTGTCCAGGTTCTGGAGGTGAAGTGATAAGTCTGACCATACATTCCATTGCATCATCAAGAGCTATCATACCTCTGATCTGCTCACCTTCTCCGTAAACTGTGAGTGGGATATCTTGGATAGCTTGGGTTACGAATCTGTTTATGACTGTACCGAACCATTCATCGTAGTCTAACCTAGTCCTTAGGTCAGGGTGTTGAGCGAGCTCTTCCGTATGAACACCGTAAATGACACCCTGCATTATATCGTATGATCTCAACCACCAGTATTTACATGCCTCATAGACATTGTATGTATCTTGAACTTTAGAAACATGATAGAAACTATGTGGATCTCTAGGAGTCATCTCTCCTCCCATGCTCCATTCTCTATCATCCCATTCTA
>CAZEXI010000080.1:0-6842 GCA_964516805.1 uncultured Thermoplasmata archaeon | reverse complement strand
TGCTAGACTTACTGGAAAAGATGACTGAAGGTGAAGCTGAAGAAGGGGATATAGAAAAGTTAGAGGAACTGGCTGAGACAGTACAGAAAACATCCTTCTGCGGACTTGGTCAGGCTGCACCTAATCCAGTATTGAGTACATTACGTTTCTTCAGAGATGAATACGAAGCTCATGTTTACGATAAAGAATGTCCAGCAGGACAGTGTAAGGCACTAACGAGTGCTTTCGTGATAAATAAAGACACCTGTGTTGGATGCGGCAAATGTGCTGAAGTATGTCCGGTGGATGCAATTTCTGAAACCGAAGAAGGAAAATATGAGATAGATCCAGCCAAATGTATTTCATGCGGAGAATGTGAAAAGGTTTGTCCAGTTAACGCAATTTCAGGAGGGAAACAATGAGAACAGTAGAGATCAATGTTAATGGGAAAAGTATCAAGGCTGAAGAAGGGGAAACGATTTTATCAGCCTGTGAAAGGAACGGAATCGATATACCCACGCTGTGTCACCATGAAGCACTAGATGATGTGATGGCATGCAGGTTATGTTTAGTTGAGATAAACGGTGAACGATTGAGTCCTTCATGTGGCACTAAAGTCGAAGATGGTATGGAGATAAAAACTCACACTGAAAAGATCAAAAAACACCGGAAGATGATACTAGAACTTATATATGAAAGTGAGAACCATTTCTGCATGTTCTGTGAAAGTGATGGAGATTGTGAGCTTCAGGACCTTATGTGGGAACACGAGATAGATCGATTCGATTTCCCACGATCCTATCCAGATCAGCCAATAGATTCATCACACGATTTCATAGTTATAGACAATAACAGATGTATCAGATGTGGAAGATGTGTACGTGCCTGTTCTGAAGTCGTTGGAAACGACACGCTTGATTTTGGTGGCAGAGGTCTCGATAACGAGATAATTGCTGATACTAATGTTCCGCTCGATGAATCAACCTGTATCTCATGTGGTATGTGTCTTCAAGTATGTCCAACCGGAGCTATATTCAACAAGCAGAGTATGTTCAAAGGTACTTTGAATGAATGTGAATCCAACGCAACCACGTGCATGAGGTGCAGTATAGGATGTGGTACTGATATCTATACACGTTCCAACAACATAATAGAAATAATGGGCAGTGATACTGAAGAAGAATCAGGTGGACAGCTTTGTGAAAGTGGCAGGTTTAAACCTATCTTAGACAGAAGAGAGAGAATTACTGATATTACAGTTAAAGAAGATGAAAAAGAAAATGTATTCTCATTTGAAGAAGGTATAGAGAAAGTTAAAGAAAAATTGAAGAAAGCTGATATCATAAACGGATTAACAACTGGCAAACTACCTTCAGAGACGATGGAAGCTTTCAAAGAATGTATGAAATCCTATGATGCATATTTTGATGTGTACGGGGCAAAGCGACATCGTATAGAGATGGAAGTGATGAGAAGATTGAACATGATCAGTGGGCATCTAATAGATGATATCACAGAAGTGATGAATGCTGATCACATACTCGTTTACGATACTTCTATAGTTGATACACATCCAGTTTTAGCTTCTTATATAAGGCGAGCTTCTAAGAACGGTACAAGACTCATGACTGTAGATTCTGGTGGAGATAATTTCTGGAGATATTCTGATATATCTATAAATGTAAACTCACCTAAAACTCAATTAACAAGACTGGTAAATGAAGTGATAAAAGAAGGTGTAGAATCAATCAATGATCTATCAAGAGTGTCATCTATACTCGGTGGAGTGAAAGTTCATCCAGAAGATATTATGAAGATCGTTAACCACCTTGAAGAGGATACCTATGACATCATAATAATAGGTTCTGAAACACCAGATAGGTGGTCAATACGTAACATATTTGAACTAGCAAAATTAGAAGGCAGCTACATCATCAGCCTCAATTCAATAGCAAATCAACATTTCAAAAATATGCATACAGAAGACCTCCATGATGAATCAGATATAACATACATGTTGATAGGTGAAGAGGACGAGAAGATCGATGAATTGAAAGAAGAGGCAGAGAAATCAGATTATCTTATAGTCCAAGCAGCAAGGAAGTCAGAACTTACAGAGATGGCTGATATCGTGATACCATCATCTACATATTTCGAAACAGAAGGTACATTTGAGAACATTAACGGCAAAGAAAAAACAGTAAATAAGGTCTTCGAACCAAAAATGGAGGCTGGTTCCGATGTCGAGATATTAAGGAGTATAGATTCTAAGAGAGGTGGAAAATATGAGTGATGAAAAACCCACTGTTGCTACAGCCTGTTTATGTGGGTGTTCAGGTTGCCACATGTCTTTCCTGGATGTAGACGAATATATCAAAGAACTAGGTAAAAAAGTAGAATTCAAAGCCAGTCATGTCATAATGGATATGAAAGAAATAGAAGAAGTAGACATCGGAATCCTAGAAGGTACTGTTACAAATGAAGAGAATATAGAAGTGGCTGAAGAGATGAGAGAAAAATGTGATATCCTGGTAGCATGGGGAGATTGTGCCTGCTTTGGAGGTATCATGACCATGCGTAATTTTGATTCCGTAGAGAACATCCTTGAAGAATGTTACAAGGAAAAAGGTGATAAAGAAAGTGAGATCCCTTCAGACGATGCAATACCAACTTTGACAGAAAAAGCTGCACCGGTAGATAATTACGTTAAAGTAGATGCGTATCTACCCGGATGTCCACCATCTCCAGAGATAATCAAGTACGGTTTCAAAGAGCTGATCGAAGGAAGGATTCCTAAATTGGATAAAGATAAGTTGAGGTATTAGAGGTGAAAAAAATGGTAGAAATTAAAGAAATAAATCCCGTAACAAGGGTGGAAGGCCATGGTAAGATAACGATACATTTAGATGATGATGGCAGTGTTGAAGATGCAAGATTTCATGTAACTGAATTTAGAGCTTTTGAAAAATTTGTTCAGGGAAGGGTATTATGGGAGATGCCCGAGATGACTTCCAGGATCTGTGGTATATGTCCTGTAAGTCACGAACTTGCCGCCTCTAAAGCATGTGATGAACTTGTAGATACAGATGTTCCAGAACCTGCTCACAAGATAAGAAAATTACTTCACATGGCTCAGATACTACAATCTCACAGTCTTTCATTCTTCTATCTTTCTAGCCCAGACTTATTATTGGGTACTGATGCTTCTCCTGAAGAAAGGAATATCTTTGGTGTTTTAAAAGAAAATCCTGAACTAGCAGACAGAGGTATCAGGCTGAGAGGATATGGACAGAAGATAATCGGTACACTAGGAGGTAAAAAAGTACATCCTGAGTTAGCCATACCAGGCGGAGTAAACACTAATATGGACAGAGAAAAAGGTAAGGAGATATTAGAAGAATCCGATGAAATGTTGGATTTCCTTCTAGAAACAATCGACCTTCTCAAAGATATATACGAAGATATGGGAGACCGATTGGAGGTATTCGCTTCGACATCTACAGGATACATGGGTTTAGTTAACGAGGATGGAGAACTTGAGTTCTATGATGGAAAGTTAAGAATAATGGATCCACATGGTATCAAACTTGGAGAAACTAATCCAAAGAATTATGACCAGATAATAAAAGAAAGATCCCTTGACTGGAGTTACATGAAGTTCCCATATTATGAAGAACTAGGATTCAAACGTGGTGTATACAGAGTAGGTCCGCTTGCTAGATTGAACATAATAGATGGGATAAGTACAGAGCTGGCCCATGAAAAATGGGAGGAATACAGAAAACTAGGTAAAAGCGAGATGAAAGAAGGTCCGATGTACTACCATCTTGCTAGACTTATCGAATGTGTGCATACTGTCGAAAAGATTCAAGAACTGCTCAAAGACGAGGACATCTATGAAGGAGAAATAAACGTACCTACAAAGGCTAAAAAATCAAAAGGTGTGGGAGTGATAGAAGCTCCTAGAGGTACACTGATACATGACTACAAAGCTGATGATTCAGGGATCATTACTGACGCAAATTTCATCGTAGCAACAGGACACAATAATTCAGCGATAAATAGGAGCTTGAAGAAAGCTGCTGAACAGTATATTGAAGGAAAAGATATACCAGAAGGGACATTGAACAGGATGGAAAGTGTAATCCGATGTTATGATCCTTGTTTATCATGTTCGACACATGCAGTAGGCAACATGCCTTTGGAAGTAAAACTAATTTCCAATGACGGTGACATCTTAGACAAAAAAACAAAAGGAACTTTATAAAAAACTTTTTTTATTATTTTTTTCCTGTTTTAATTAATATTCGTATTTACAGAATAAATTTATTTTCCGATAAATGATAGCTGCTTATCACAATCATTATATATTCTATCCATTATCACAAAATCAGGTGGTTTATGTGAAGCACAAAAAATTATTTCTTCCGGGACCAACGGAAGTAAGAAAAGAAGTTATTGAAGCGATGGACGAGTGGATGTTCGGCCACCGATCCGACACCATGACTGATCTTTATACCACAATTGTTGAAGACACAAAGAAATTCTTTGATACTGATAAACACGCAATTATTCTAACCGCATCGGGAACTGAGTTCATGGAAAGTACAATCCTTAACTTAGTCGATGATAACGTGCTCTGCGGCACATGCGGTAGTTTCAGTGAAAGACAAGCTAATATCGCAAACAGATTGGGGAAAGATGTTGACAAATTGGAATACGAGTGGGGGAAAGCTGTAAAGCCTGAAGATGTTAGAGAGGCTTTAGAGGAAAACGATTATGATGCCTTCACCTGTGTTATGAATGAAACTTCAACCGGTATCAGAAATCCAATCGAGGAGATCGGTGAAGTTATGAAAGACTTTCCAGACACATTCTTCATAGTGGACGCAATATCTGCATTGGGAGGAGATTATATCGATATTGATGAGAGTAATATCGATGTTATTTTCACGTCAGTTCAAAAAGCATTTGCAATGCCTCCAGGACTTGCTGTATGCCTGGTAGAAGATGATGCTTATCAATTTGAAAAAGAGAAAGATTCTTCATCTTGGTATGGAGGATTCCAGAGAAGTATAGATTATTACAAGAGAAAAGGACAGACTCATTCCACACCAGCAATCTCCTTGATGCTCGCCTACAGAGAACAGATGAAACATATGCTGGATGAAACTCATAAGGGTAGATCTGATAGGCATAAAGAGATGGCTGAGTATACTCAAGAATGGGCATTGGATCATTTCGATATGTTCCCAGAAGAAGGATACTGGTCTCAAACTGTCAGTACCATAGAGAATACAAGAGGAATCGATATCGCAGAATTGAGAGAGAAGATCAACGAGAAATACGACATGGTATTTTCCAATGGATACGGTTCTAAGTTAAAAGAGAAGACCTTCAGAATCGGACACATGGGTGACCATACTGTTGAAGATGTCAAAGAACTGACTGATGCTATAGAAGACGTAGCTGGACTGTGATAAAGATGGCTAAAAAAGTACTTATCTGCAATCCGATCGCCGAAGAAGGCGTAGAGATGTTCGAAGAAGCTGGTCTGGAAGTAGACCAGGAATTTGGAATGTCCAAAGAGGAGTTAACAGAGAAAGTTCCACCTTACCATGCTCTAGTAGTTAGAAGCTCAACCAAAGTAAGAGAACCTACTCTAGATGCTGCAGAAAACCTGGAAGCTATTGGAAGACCAGGTATAGGATTGGACAACATAGATGTGGATTATGCCGAGGACATGGGTGTTAAAGTTTTCAATACACCAACAGCTACAACAGTATCTGTTGCTGAATTAGCGATGACCCATATATTAGCTGCTTATAGAGACATAGTGGCTGGAACAAACGGTTTGAAAGAAGGAGACTGGATCAAGAGTGATCTTAAAAGCAACGAGATATACGAAAAAACACTAGGTGTAATTGGATATGGACATATAGGCCAGGCAGTCGCAGAAAGAGCAGATGCATTCGGAATGGATGTAGTGGCATTTGATGTAAGAGATATCGAAGATCCAGAACCTGCCGAGATGGTAGAATTTGATACACTTCTAGAAAAGAGCGACGTTATCACAATCCACGTTCCTCACATGGACGCAACTCATTACATGATGAGTGACGAGCAGTTCAAGAAGATGAAAGAAAATGCTACTTTAGTTGATTGTTCAAGAGGAGGAGTTGTTGACGAAGAAGCCCTTTATAATGCACTGAAAGAGGGAGAGATCAGATTCGCCAGTAAAGACGTATTTGAGGAAGAACCTCCTGGAGATAATCCATTATTTGAATTAGACAACTTCCATGCAACCCCACATATAGGGGCACAGACCTTCGAGGGTCAGGTAAGAGCAGGTACATTAGCTGCAGAACAGGTAATAGAAGAACTTGAAAAAAGAGGTTAAGTTAATATGGTAGAGATTAGAGAATTTAAAGGCATCCAATACGATAAGGATAAAATAAAAGATATGGAGAAAGTGATCACACAGCCATACGATAAGATCAGCAAAGAGATGCAGGACGAGTATTATGATGATAGCGAACACAACTACTGCCGTTTGATCCTTCCAAAAGAGGAAAACAGATACGAAAAGGCAGCGGAAAGACTCAGAGAATGGCTGAGAGAAGAGATCTTGAAGAAAGAGGGAAAACCAGGTATCTATGTTTATTACTCAGACTTCGAAGTTCTAGGGAAAAAATACACTAGAAAAGGCTTCATCTCAGCTGTAAAACTTCATCCCTTTGAAGAAGGTATAGTACTACCTCACGAGGAAACACACAAAGGACCAAAGATAGACAGACTCAACATGTTAAGAGCTACAGAGAAAAATCTTGAACCTGGATTCATGCTTTACAGCGATCCAGAAC